>NZ_JBHXNP010000011.1:0-128144 GCF_042719495.1 Streptomyces sp. NPDC058525 | reverse complement strand
ATCCTCCACCTGCCATTGCCGGGGGGGCCGGTTTTTGTTTAACACCCCCCCCCCCGCCCCCCCCCCGGCACCCCAACTCCCCCCCCGGCCCCCCCCCCCCGGGCCCCGGCCCCCCCCCGGGCGGGGCCACGGGTCTCCGTACTCCCGTACCTCGTACCCCAGGGGCCGTCCGTGACCATCGAGCACAGCTACCGCCAGCCCGGAACGGTCATCACCGACCACCGGTTCACCGTCCCGCTGGACCACGCGCGCCCGGACGGCGAGCACATCGAGCTGTACGCCCGCGAGATCGTCGCCGCCGGCAAGGACCCGCGGACCCTGCCGTGGCTGCTCTACCTGGAGGGCGGACCCGGCTTCGGGGCCCGGCGGCTCATCGGCCGCCAGGCGTGGCTGGAGCGCGCCCTGGCCGACTACCGCGTCCTCCTGCTCGACCAGCGCGGAACCGGGCGCTCCACCCCGGTGAACCGGCAGACCCTGCCCCTGCGCGGCGGCCCCGCGCAACAGGCCGAGTACCTCGCCCACTTCCGCGCCGACTCCATCGTGCGCGACGCCGAGGCCATCCGCCCCGCCCTGACCGGCGGCGCCCCGTGGACCGTGCTCGGCCAGAGCTTCGGCGGGTTCTGCGCCGTCCGCTACCTCTCCACCGCCCCCGAGGGCCTCAGCGCCGTCCTGATCACCGGCGGCCTCCCGTCCCTGACCGCCACCGCCGACGAGGCGTACGAGGCCGCGTACCCCCGCATCGAGCGCAAGAACCTGGCCCACTACCGCCGCTACCCGATGGACGTGGAGCGCGTCCGCCGGATCGCGGCCCACCTCGCCGAGCGTCCCGCCGAACTGCCCGGCGGCTACCGCCTCACCGTCGAGGCCTTCCAGTCCCTCGGCCTGATCCTCGGCTCCGGCGACGGCAGCCACCAGCTGCACTACCTGCTGGAGGACGCCTTCGTCCGCACCCCCGCCGGCCCCGCGCTGTCCGACGCCTTCCTCGAGGGCGCCCACGCCCTGCTCTCCTTCGCAGGGCACCCCCTCTACGCCCTGGTCCACGAGGCGTGCTACGCCCAGGACCCGGCCGCGCCCACCGCCTGGGCCGCCGAGCGGGTGCGCGCCCGGCACCCCCGCTTCGACGCCGCCAAGGCCCTCGCGGGCGACGAGCCCGTCCTCTTCACCGGCGAGACCATCCACCCCTGGCACTTCACCGTGGACCCCGCGCTCGCCCCGCTGCGCGAGACCGCCGAGCTGCTGGCCGCCCGTACCGGCTGGGAGCCCCTCTACGACCCGGCCCGGCTCGCCGCCAACGAGGTGCCGGTGGCCGCCGTCGTCTACCACGACGACATGTATGTGGACACCGCGGACTCCCTGCGGACCGCCCGCGCCGTACGGGGCCTGCGGACCTGGGTGACGGACGAGTACGAGCACGACGGCGTCCGCGTGGGCGGCCCGCGCGTCCTGGACCGGCTGCTCGCGCTCGTACGCGGCGAGGCCTGACCGGGCCGCGCCGGGGCCCGCCCGGCACCGGTCGCCGTCTATCGTGCGACCCATGACCGAACAGCGTGATGAGCCCGAGCCCTTGCAGCCCATGCCCGCCGACTGGCAGCGCGCCCTCGCCGTCGTCGCCCACCCGGACGACCTGGAGTACGGCTGCGCGGCCGCGGTCGCGGACTGGACCGACGGCGGCCGCGAGGTCGTCTACCTGCTCGCCACCCGCGGCGAGGCCGGCATCGACACCCTCGCCCCCGCCGACTGCGCCCCGCTGCGCGAGGCGGAGCAGAGGGCGAGCGCGGCCGTCGTCGGGGTGTCCCAGGTCGAGTTCCTCGACTACCGCGACGGCGTCGTCGAGTACGGCCTCGGCCTGCGGCGGGACATCGCCGCGGCCATCCGCCGCCACCGCCCGGAGCTGGTGATCACGCTCAACCACCGGGACACGTGGGGCGGCGCGCAGGGCGGCGGCTACTGGAACACCCCCGACCACAAGGCCGTCGGCCGGGCCGTGCTGGACGCGGCCGGTGACGCCGGAAACCGGTGGATCTTCCCCGAACTCCTCACCGAGCAGGGCCTGGAGCCGTGGAACGGGGTGCGCTGGGTCGCGGTGGCCGGCTCCAGCGCCCCGACGCACGCGGCCGACGCCGGCCCCGGCCTGGAGCGGTCGATCGCCTCGCTGCTGGAGCACAAGGCGTACATCGAGGTGCTCACCGACCAGGACCCGGCGGAGTACGTCCGCACCTTCCTCACCGGCAACGCCCAGCAGGCGGCGGCCCGGTTCGGCGGCCGCCCGGCGGTCCCGTTCGAGGTCTTCCCCCGCTGACCGGACCGCCCTTAAACTGACGATCCGTCAGATTCTTACGGGGGTGCGGCAGAGGTGATCGACACCGTCAGCACGGAGATCGCGGAAGGGGAGGAGCGGATCCGGCTGGAGGTCGCGGACGACGGCCTCGCGGTCCTCACCCTGTGCCGCCCCGGCAAGCTCAACGGCTGGAGCTGGGAGTCCACCCGCCAGCTGGGGCTGCTGGCGGACCGGATCCGCTTCGACCCCTCGGTCCGCGCGGTCCTGCTGCGGGCCGAGGGCCGGGCCTTCTGCGCGGGCATCGACGTGACCGCTCCGGGCGGCGCGATCACCGGCGGATCGGCCGCCGAGCGGACCCGCAACTACTACGAGGGCCTGCGCTGGGTCCACGAGCGCTTCGCGGTCCTCGCCCGCCTCCCGCAGCCGGTGGTGGCCGCCGTCCAGGGCTACTGCCTCGGCTTCGGCTTCGAACTGGCCCTGATGGCCGACATCCGGGTGGCGGCCGAGGACGCCGTCTTCGCCCTCCCGGAGGCGCAGCTCGGCGTGGCGGTGGACGCGGGCGGCGACCTGCGGATCGCCCGCGAGGCGGGCGCCGGCTGGGCCAAGTACCTGGCCCTGACGGGCCGCCGCATCGACGCGGCGACCGCGCACCGCCTGAACCTGGTCCAGCTCGTCGTGCCCGGGGCGGAGCTGGACGGCGCGGCCCGCGGCCTGGCGGCGGAGATCGCCGCGAACGCCCCCCTCGCGGTGCAGGGCATCAAGCGCGCGGTCGACGCCTACGCCGACGCCGCCCTGCCCGCGGCCCTCGACCGCGCCGCCATGACGGCCGCCCTCACCCTCACCTCGGACGACTGCCGCGAGGGCTACGGAGCCAAGGCCGCCCGCCGGCCCCCGCACTTCACGGGAGGCTAGATCCGAAAGAGACGGCCTAGGCGGGCGTTCGTCCCGGCCCGCCGCCGAAGGGGCCGCGCCCCAGCTGCTCGCGCACCGGTACGACCTCCGGGTTGACCAGCGCCCGGCGCTGCCAATTGGCGCCGTCGACCACCAGGGTGTGGCCGGTGACGAACCGGGCGTACGGCGAGGCCAGGAAGGTCGCGGCCCAGCCCAGTTCCCGGGGCTCGCCCACCCGCAGCGCGGGCTGCCGCCCGTCCTTGGCGTCGGGCGCGGCCCGGTCCAGGCCGCCCCGGATGTCCCCGGTCATGTCGGCGTGCGGGAACAGCCCGGGCACCAGGCCGTTGATCTGGATGCCGTACGGTCCCCACTCGACGGCGAGGGTCTCCACCAGGTTCTTCACCCCCGCCTTGGCGGCCGCGCTGTGCGCGAAGCCCGGCCCGCCCGTCCAGGCGTACGAGGCGCCGATGTTCACGATCGACCCCGGGGTGCGTACGGCGAGGTGGCGGCGGCCGAACTCGCGCGTCATGAACCAGGTGCCGGTCAGGGTGATGTCGACGACCGCCCGCCAGGCGTTCGGCGACAGGTCCTCGGCGGGGGAGGGGAAGTTGGCGGCCGCGTTGTTCACCAGGACGTCCGGCAGCCCGAAGGCGGCCTCGGCCGCGTCGAAGACGTCCGCGACCCGCTCGGGGTCCCGTATGTCGCACACGGCGGCCGTCACCCGGCCCGCGCCGGGTACGGCCGCCAGCTCCTCCCGAGCCGCCGCCAGCTGCTCGGCCCGGCGGCTCGCGATCACCAGATCCGCGCCGAGCCGCGCGAACTCGGCGGCGATCGCCTTGCCCAGCCCGGTGCCGCCGCCGGTCACGAGGACCACCTGCCCCGCGTACGTACCGGGGGGCAGGGCGGCGGCGCCGAGCGGCGGGGGCGCGGGCAGGCCGCGCCGGGTGTCGTCCGTCATGGGGCATCGATAGCGCGCGGGCGCCGAGATCACCAGGCCCCGGACGGGATCAGCCCTGCGGGGTGTACGCCTGCCGGCTCGCGCAGGTCCAGATCACGGCGCCCGACCCGACGCCGTTCCAGCCCCAGTAGGTGCCGCCCACCCGGTCGTCGTCCGAGACCGCGAAGGCCTCGCTGCGCGCGTCCGGCGTGGCGCCCGCGGGGTGGGGGAGCGCCTTCGCCGCACCGGTGCCCGGCCAGTAGGCGGCCCGGATGTGGTTGGCGTAGCCCTCGACGAAGGTCACGGCCGAGCCGACCACGGCGTTCGTGTTCGGGCTGATGGCGTCGAGGGTCAGGTGCTGGTATCCGGGGACCGTGCCGGGGCCGGTCGGCAGGGCGTCGTACGGACGCTTCCAGACGGCCGGCTTGCGCTCCTGCCAGTCCCGGTAGCTCAGCTTCTCGTAGCCGACGACCCGGCCCTTGTTGTCGATGCCGGTCGGGTGGGTGCCGACGGTCCAGTCGCCCTCGGTCCACACCGGGAGGCTCGCGGTCGGATAGCCGCCGGCGGGCCAGACCACGGGGAAGGTCGTGCTGACGATCTGGTCGTTGTCCTGGTCCCAGTAGTTCGTGTACGCGGTGCCCAGGATGTCGCCGCGCTTGTTGATGCCGTTCACCGAGCTGATGACGGTGCTCGGGTGCGCGTCGGCGGGGACGGGCAGCTCGCGCGCCACCGTCCCGTTCACCCACTCCTTGGCGACGCCGTCGTCCAGGGCGACGACGTGCCCGGCGTCGTTGACCTCGGCCCCGCCGGACCGCGTGGAGGTGGCGGTGATCAGCCGGACCGACGAGGCGCCGAGCTGGTAGGTGAAGGAGGCTCCGGGGCTGCCCTGCGCGGTGCTCCGGACGGTGCCCACCATCAGGCCCTTGCCGTTCACGGCCGAGACCGTGCCCTCCTGGAAGCCCTCCGGCAGCGGCACCGCGTGGACCTGGCCGTCCGCGGTCCAGTACGCGGGCAGCCCGGCACTGGAGCCCACCGCCAGCCCGCCCGGGCCGAAGGCGCGGACCGAGCCCGCGGGCCCGCCCGTCAGCGAGGGCAGGACGGTGATGCCGGGCGTGCACCCCGGCGCGGCGGCCGCGGCCGGTCCGGCGGCGGTCAGCAGGCCCGCTATGACGGCTGCGGCCACGGCCGCGGACGCGGTACCTCTGGTACGGCTTCGGTTCATGGAACGGTCCCCCCGATGATCGTGTCATATGCCGTATGGCGACTGCCCGTTGATGCTAATCGGACGACCCCGGCGCGGTCGCCCGCTTTCCGCGCGTGTCCTCGGCGGGTTCCGTGGTGCCCCGTGGTTCCCAGAAGGGCAAGCGACCGCTTAGTATGCCCGCGGAGCGTGGTTCCTCGACGGCGGCTGGAGGCCCCGGATGCAGGCATGGCGAGTACACACCCTGGGAGAGCCCCGAGAGGCCATGCGCCTTGAGGAGATCCCCGAACCGGTCCCCGGTGAGGGCGAGGTGAGGCTCAGGGTACTCGCGGCGAACCTCAACTTCCCCGACGCGCTCCTCGTACGCGGCCAGTACCAGATCCGCCCGCCGCTGCCCTTCACCCCCGGCGTCGAGATCTGCGGCCTGACCGACGACGGCCGCCGCGTCATCGCCAACCCCAGCCTGCCCCACGGCGGCTTCGCCGAGTACGTGGTCGCACCCGAACGGGCGCTGCTCCCGGCGCCCGAGAGCCTCGACGACGCCCAGGCCGCCGCCCTGCACATCGGCTACCAGACCGGCTGGTTCGGCCTGCACCGCCGGGCCCGCCTCCAGCCGGGCGAGACCCTGCTGGTCCACGCCGCGGCCGGCGGGGTCGGCAGCGCCGCCGTCCAGCTCGGCAAGGCCGCCGGGGCCACCGTCATCGGGGTCGCCGGCGGCAAGGCCAAGGCGCGCACCGCCGAGGAACTCGGCTGCGACCTCGTGATCGACCGCCGCTCCGAGGACGTGGTCGCCCGGGTGAAGGAGTTCACCGGCGGACGCGGGGCCGATGTCGTCTACGACCCCGTCGGCGGCGACTCCTACACCGCCTCCGCCAAGTGCGTGGCCTTCGAGGGCCGGATCGTCATCGTCGGCTTCGCCAGCGGCACCGTCCCCGCACCCGCCCTCAACCACGCGCTCATCAAGAACTACTCGATCCTCGGCCTGCACTGGGGGCTGTACGCCACCAAGGACCCGGCCTCGATCGCCGCCTGCCACGCCGAACTCACCCGCCTCGCCGCCGAAGGCGCCGTCAGGCCCCTGGTCAGCGAGACCATCGCGCTGCCCGCCGTCGCCGACGCCGTGCAGCGCCTCGCCGACGGCTCGACCACCGGCCGGTTGGTCCTGGCCATGCCCCGGGGCCGGGGTGCCTCCCGATGACCGCCGCCACCGCCGAGCACCTGCTCGCACGCGTACGGGACCTGCTCGCCGCCCACCCGCCCGCCGCCACCTCCCGTACGGACTTCCTGCGCGCCCGCTTCGACGCCGGACTGGCCTGGGTCCACTACCCCGAGGGCCTCGGCGGCCTCGGCGCGCCGCGCTCCCTCCAGGCGGTCGTCGACGCCGAACTGGAGGCCGCCGGAGCCCCCGACAACGACCCGCGCCGGATCGGCATCGGCCTCGGCATGGCCGCGCCCACGATCCTCGCGTACGGCACCGAGGAGCAGAAGCGGCGCTTCCTGCGACCCCTGTGGATCGGCGAGGAGGTCTGGTGCCAGCTCTTCAGCGAGCCCGGCGCGGGCTCCGACCTCGCGGCGCTCGGCACCCGCGCCGTCCTCGACGAACAGTCCGCCGAGTGGGTCGTCGACGGCCAGAAGGTGTGGACCTCCAGCGCCCACACCGCCCGCTGGGCCATCCTGATCGCCCGCACCGACCCGGCGCAGCCCAAGCACCGGGGCATCACCTACTTCCTGTGCGACATGCACGACCCCGGCGTCGAGGTCCGGCCGCTGCGCCAGATCACCGGCGAGGCCGAGTTCAACGAGGTCTTCCTCACCGGCGTGCGCATCCCCGACGCCCACCGGCTCGGCGCCGTCGGCGACGGCTGGGCGGTGGCCCGCACCACCCTGATGAACGAGCGCGTCTCCATCGGCGGCATGCGCATCCCGCGCGAGGGCGGCATGATCGCACCGGTCGCCGCCACCTGGCGCGAACGCCCGGCCCTGCGCACGCACGCCCTCCACCAGCGGCTGCTGGAGCTGTGGGTGGAGGCCGAGGTCGCCCGCCTCACCGGTGAACGGCTGCGCCAGCAGCTCGCCGTCGGCCAGCCCGGCCCCGAAGGGTCCGGCATGAAGCTCACCTTCGCCCGCCTCAACCAGGAGATCAGCGCCCTGGAGGTCGAACTCCTCGCGGAGGAGGGCCTGTCCTACGAGGACTGGACCCTGCGCCGTCCCGAACTGGTCGACTTCACCGGCCGCGACGCCGGCTACCGCTACCTGCGCGCCAAGGGCAACAGCATCGAGGGCGGCACCAGCGAAGTCCTCCTCAACATCGTCGCCGAACGCGTACTGGGCCTGCCGTCCGAGCCGCGCGACGACAAGGACCTCGCCTGGAAGGACCTCGCCCGATGACGACACCGAGGACGCCGACGACACCGACGACCCCGACGACCCCTGCGGCCCCGCCGGCCCCGGTGGACCTGCTCTACTCCGAGGCCGAGGAGGAACTGCGCACCGCAGTACGGTCCCTCCTGGAGGCCCGCTGCACACCGGCGGGCGTCCTCGCCCGGATCGAGACCGACCGGCCCCACGACCCCGCGCTGTGGCGCCCCCTCGCCGCCGGGATCGGCGCGGCCGGGCTGCTCGTACCGGAGAAGCTCGGCGGCCAGGGCGCGAGCCACCGCGAGGCGGCCGTGGTCCTGGAGGAGCTGGGCCGGGCCGTGGCGCCCGCCCCCTACCTGACGAGCGCGGTGCTGGCCACCGAGATCCTGCTCGGCTGCGATACCGAGGACGCCGCCCCGCTGCTGCGCGAGCTGGCCTCCGGCCGGCAGGTGTGCGTACCGGCCGTGCCGCTGACCCTCGCCCCCGGCGCCCCGCTGCCGTCCGCCGTCCACGACTCCGGCGGCGGGACCCTGACCGGCACGGTCACCTCCGTCGCGGACGCGGTGGCCGCCGACGTGCTGCTGGTGCTCGCCGACACCGGCCTGTACGCCGTCCCCGCCGCCTCGGCCGGGATCACCGCGCAGGTCCCGCTCGACCTGACCCGCCCGCTGGCCACCGTCACCCTCGACGCCGCACCCGGCACCCGGCTCGCCGACCCGGCCACCGCCCGGGCGGCCGTCGCCGGAGCCCTGCTCTCCGGGGCCGGGCTGCTCGCCTCCGAACAGCTGGGGATCGCCGAGTGGTGCCTGACGGAGACCACCGGCTACCTGCGGGTCCGCCACCAGTTCAACCGGCCCGTCGGCTCCTTCCAGGCCCTCAAGCACCGGCTGGCACGGCTCTGGCTCGACGTGGCCTCGGCCAGGGCAGCGGCCAGGGCCGCGGCCGACGCCCTGGCCACCCAGTCGCCCGACGCACCGCTCACGGTCGCCGTCGCCCAGGCCTACTGCTCGGGCGTGGCCGTCCGGGCCGCCGAGGAGTGCGTCCAGCTGCACGGCGGCATCGGCATGACCTGGGAACACCCCGCCCACCTCTACCTGAAGCGGGCCAAGGCCGACTCCCTGGCCCTCGGCACGGCGGGCCACCACCGCGGCCTGGTCGCCGACTTCGCCGAACTCCCCGCGCCGTAGCGCCCGCGCCCGCCGGAGCCCGTGCCCGTGCCCGCGAACGCGAACGCGAAGGCATGCGGGCACGGGCTCCGGCCTGGCCGAACGGCCGATGCGGGGGAGGGACAGGGTGGGGCACCCTCGACGGGTTGTCCCCGAACACCCGCCCGCCCCGTGAAGGAGGCGCCATGCTGCACGCCCTCTACCTCCTCGGCATCGCCGCCTTCGCCGCCTCCGGCGTCCTGGCCGCGCACCGCGCCAACATGGACCCGTTCGGCGGGCTCGTGCTCGCCTTCGCCGCCGGCATCTCCGGCGGCACCCTGCGCGACCTGATCCTCGACCGGCACCCCCTCTACTGGACGCACGACTGGGTGCTGCTCGTGCTCATCGCCTCCGTCGGGGTGGCGACCATGCTCTACCTGCGCCGCTGGGAGCTCCCGCACCGCGCCCTCGTCGTGGTCGACGCCGTCGGCCTCGCCGTGGTCACCGTGATCGGCGCCCGCGCCGCCATCGACGCCCACGTCACGCCCGTCGCCGTCCTCATCCTCGCCGTACTGACCGGCGTCACCGGCGAGGTCGTCCGCGACGTCCTGTGCGGGGAGTTCCCGCCCCTGCTGCTGCGCGAGGAGGTGTACGCGACGGCCGCGCTGGCCGGCGCCGCCGCCTACCTCGGCCTGCACTGGGCCGGCGTCGCGGACACACCGAACATCGCCGTCTCCGCCGGACTGGTCTTCGCCCTGCGGATGGCCGCCGTCTTCCGCGACCTGCACCTGCCCCGGCTCCAGCGCACGACCGCCTGATCCCGGTCCGCCTACACCCCCAGGGGTGACCTCGCCCGCCGCGCCGCGTTAGACCCGTAGCCGCCGGCCACCGAGCGAGGGAGACCGAATGCCCGCAGCACCCGCCGCACTTCCCACCCGCCGCGCCCTGCTCCGTACGGCCTTCACCGCGGCCGTGCTCGCCGGGACCGCCGCGGCGCTGGCTCCCGTACTGCGGGCCCGCCGCCCCCGGCAGACCCTCACCCCCGCCCCGCTCGCGGAGGAGACGTACCGGGGCCGGCACATCGCCGTGGACCGGGCCGGGATCCGCATCGACGGGCGCCCGCTGCACGTCATGCGCCGGGCCGACGGCAGCTACCTGAGCGAGGTCAACCACTTCCAGTCCTTCGGGACCCCGCTGGAACTGGCCCGCGCGGCCGTCGACGAGCTCGGCACCGCCCAGCTCGTGTCGGCGTCCGCCCCGCACCACGGCTGACGGGAGGAGCCCCGCCTTGTACACGCGGCAGAACCAGAAGAACCTGACCAGCGCCCAGAAGAAGCGCTTCACGGCGGCCGTGCTGGAACTCAAGCGCAACGGCGTCTACGACGCCTTCGTGCGCACCCACGGCAAGTACTTCGTGCCCGACCGCGACCGCAAGCTGCGCGTCGGGCACATGTCCCCGTCCTTCTTCCCCTGGCACCGGTACTACCTGCTGGAGTTCGAGAAGCAGCTGCGGACCGTGGACCCGGGCGTCTCCCTCCCGTACTGGGACTGGACCACCGACACCAGCCCCGTCTCCTCCCTGTGGGCCGACGACTTCCTGGGCGGCACCGGCCGGGCGGCGGACCGGCAGGTGTTGACCGGGCCCTTCGCCTACGACAAGGGCAACTGGACGGTGACCGTGGGCGTCTCGGAGGCCCGCTTCCTCACCCGCAACCTCGGCCGTCCGCAGAACCCGATCGCCCTGCCCACCCCCGCCGAACTGCAGTGGGCCATCGACGACCCGGTCTACGACGTGTCCCCCTGGGACTCCACCGCCACCGCCGGCGGCTTCCGCAACAAGCTGGAGGGGTGGGCCGCCCCGAAGAGCGAGCGCTGGCGCAATCACAACAAGGTGCACCAGTGGATCGGCGGGCACATGACGGGCGGCACCGCGCCCAACGACCCGGCGTTCTGGCTGCACCACGCCTTCGTGGACCTGATCTGGGACCGCTGGCAGCAGAAGCACCCGGGCTCCGGCTATCTGCCCGCCGCACCGCTCGCGCTCGGCGACCTCCAGCGCGGCCGGGTGATCGCCCTCGACGAGCCGATGCCGCCGTGGGACGTCACCCCGCGCCAGATGCTCGGACACCAGGGCCTCTACCGCTACGAATGACCCGCTACGCATGACCCGGGCGCACCGGCCGCTCAGGCCACTGCACCCCATGGCACAGACAGCACACACAGCACACACGGGAAGGGCCCCCGCCGCGCGGCAGGGGCCCTTCCTTCGGTCAGTCGATCAGCCGGTCAGGCGATCAGTGGCCGTAGCCGCCCTCGGTGTGGTGGTCGCCGCCGCCGCCCGAGGCGTTGACGCAGGTGTTGCCGAACGCCGGGTTCAGCAGGGCGATCACGTTGACGGTGTTGCCGCAGACGTTGACCGGGACGTGCACCGGAACCTGGACAAGGTTGCCCGACAGGACACCGGGGGAGCCGACCGCCGCACCGTGCGCTCCGGCATCGGCGACGGCCAGACCCGCTCCGGCGGCCACGGCGCTACCGGCGACAGCGGTGACGGCGAATGCCTTCGCGATACGCGACATCAAGATCTCCTCATGAGAAACGGGGCACCGCAGGGTGTGCGGCGTTTGACATGGCATACAACGCGGGGAGGCGCGGGGGGTCACGGCCGCTGGGCCTACTTGGTGAGGTCTCCGACACGGCTTGTCACCCATGGGGTGGCTGTGCGACGGTGCGCGCACCGCGCGCGTGCGCGGAGCGGACCGGGAGGACCAGATGAGCGCAGCGGGCGGTGCCACCGGCGGCCGGCCCCGGGTCGCGACCGCGTACGGAGCGGTCGAGGGCCGCACGGGGCCGGACGGGACCGCGGTCTTCCGCGGCATCCCGTACGCCGCCCCGCCCGTCGGCCCCCTGCGCTTCGCCGCGCCCGCGCCCCCGGAGCCCTGGGACGGCGTGCGCGACGCCGGGGCCTACGGGCCGACCGCGCCGAAGGTGCCCTACCCGCCGAAGTTCGCCGCACTGCTCGCCGACCCGGAGATCCCCGGCGAGGACTGCCTGAGCGTCAACGTGTGGACCCCCGACCCGGCGCCCGCCGCCCGGCTGCCCGTCATGGTGTGGATCCACGGCGGGGCGCTCACCCGCGGCTCCTCGGCCGTCCCCGTCTACGACGGCTCCGCCTTCGCCCGCGACGGGGTCGTGCTCGTCTCCCTCAACTACCGCCTCGGCGTCCTCGGCTACGGACTCTTCCCCGACGCCCCCGCCAACCGGGGCCTGCTGGACCAGATCGCCGCCCTGGAGTGGGTCCGGGACAACATCGCGGCCTTCGGCGGCGACCCCGCCCGCGTCACCGTCTTCGGCGAGTCCGCCGGGGCCATCAGCATCGGCGCCCTGCTGGCCGCGCCCAGGGCCGCCGGGCTCTTCGCGCAGGCGGCCCTGGAGAGCGGCGCCCCCGAGGCGCTGCACCGCGACCGGGTCCGCGCCATGGTCCGGCGGATGGCCTCGCTGCTGAAGACGGACGCCACCGCGGCGGCCTTCGGCGCCACCGCCCTCCCCACCCTGCTGGCCGCACAGGCCGCCGTACTGCGCCGGTCGAGCCCTCTGGCCGGGGGTGCCGCCTTCGGCCTGGTGACCGACCCGGACACGCTGCCCGGAGACCCGCTGGAGGCGGCCCGGGCCGGCGGCGTACCGCTGCTGCTGGGCTGGACCGCCGAGGAGTACCGGCTCTGGCTGGCCCCGACGGGCACGATGCGGCTGCTGGACCGGCTGGGCCCGCTCGCCGTGGCGCTGGCCCGCCGGCGCAGCGGCAAGGACCGGGCCGCCGTACGGGCGCTGCGCGCAGCCCGGCCCGGGGCCGGGCCCGCCGACCTCGCGGGACAGCTGCTCACCGACCACCTGCTGCGCGACCCGCTGCGGAGGCTCGCCGGTGCGCGGAGGGCGGCGCCGAGCTTCCTGTACGAGTTCGCGTGGCGCTCGGGCGTCCCGGGGCTCGGCGCCTGCCACGCCCTGGAGCTGGGATTCGTATTCGACACACTGGACGTGCCCGAGGCGGCCTGGCTGGCCGGGCCGGACGCTCCCCAGGCGCTGGCCGACGAGATGCACGCGGCCTGGGTGCGCTTCGCGGTGACCGGCGATCCGGGCTGGGCGCCCTGGAACGGCTCCGGCCCGCCGAAGGTGTTCGGCGGGCCGGAGGCGAAGGACGCGGGGGAGGGCGCGGTGAAGGCGGCGCAGGAGGCGCCGGACCTTACTCGACGGGCCCTTCCATGACCTTGCTGATGTACTGGATCGGCCCCTCGCCCATGTTCGGGACGTAGGTCTTGGCGTTGTGCTGGCCGCCCTTGATGATTCTCAGCTCGGTGTGCACGGGACCCTTGTTGCCGAAGGTCGCGATGAACTTCTGCACGTCGGGCAGGGTCTTCTTGTTGTTCTCGCTGTCGCCGACCTGGAAGGCCAGATAGACGTCCGGACCCTTGCGGTCGATGAGCTGCTTCGCCAGCACCTCCGGGTTGTTCTCGGCCTTCTCCTTGTCGTGGCCCTTCCACAGCGAGGAGTCCGGGACGATGTCCGGGCCCGAGGCGATCACGGCCTTGAACTTGTCCGGGTGCTTCAGCACGGCCTTCAGACCCGCGAAGCCGCCGGTGGAGGAGCCCATGAAGGCCCAGCCGTCACGGGACTTCACGGTCCGGAAGTTCGCCTTCATCAGGTCCGGCACGTCCTCGGTCAGCCACGTGCCCATCTTGGGCTGGTCGGGGATGTCGGAGCCGTCCCAGTAGATGCCCTTGTCGTCCGGGCCCGGGTTGAGCACCGGCATGGCCAGGATGAAGGGCTTGCTCTTCCCCTCGGCGTACCACTTGGCGATGCTGGTCTGGAGACCGAGGTCGGTGCCCATCCAGTAGTTGCTGGGGTAGCCGGCGCCGCCCGGCAGGGCGATCATGACGGGGAAGCCGCTCTTGGCGAACTTCGGGTCGTTGTACTCCTTGGGCGCCCAGACCCACACCTTGCCCTTGAAGCCGGACTTCTTGCCGTCCAGCGTGGTGACGGCCACGTGCGTCCCGTCGGGCAGGGTCATCGAGTTCTTGAACTCGGCCTGCGGCCCGGTGGGCATCAGCATCTTGGAGTTCGCCGCCTGCGGGGCCGGGTTCTTGCCGCTGTCGCCGCCGGGAGTCCCGAAGGAGACGGCCGAGCCCTTGTCGGTGAACGGGGGTATCTCGTAGTGGTTCATCACGCCGGCCGCGATGCCCGCGAGCGCGAGGACGGAGACGCCCGCGATCACCCAGCGCCGCACCCCGGACCTGCGCCGGGGAGCCGGCTCGGGCTCCTGCCCGTAGGGCTCGTACGGCTGCTGCCCGTAGGGAGGCTCCTGCCGGTACTGCTCCTGGCCGTACTGGTCCTGCCCGTACGGCTGCTGTCCGTACTGGTCGCCGTAGGGCTGCTGCGGGTTCTGCCCCTCCGGCCGGTACGGCGGTCGGTGCTGCTGCCCTTCGGGTGGGTACGACATGTGCGGTGGCTCTCCGGCTGGTGCTGCCCCGAGGGGGCGGTGGTCTGGCGGGCTTGATCCTTCTGTTCGAAGGATGAACGAAAGCATCCCAGGGTTCCGCATTTTTCCCTTTCTTGGGACGTTCCGGGGACGGCCGTTGCCCTGGCTCATGTGCATGCCAATGGGTAGGGTGCCCCCGCCCCGCGAGAGGAGAGGACCCCTTGAGCCTCCAGCGCCGGATCCTGATCCTGGCCACCGCCGTCGTCCTGCTCGCCGCCGTCGCCGTGACGGCCCTCGTCCGGGCCTCCTCCGCGGCCGACGAGAAGAACCGGCCACAGGCCGAGGGCCCTCGGACCACCCGGGGCGCGGTCTCCCTGGACCCGGCCGACGGCGGTCCGCGCATCGTGTTCCGGAACATGGCCTGGGGCCCGCACCGCGACGAGCTCGCCACCGTCCGGGCCGCCGCGCCGGACGGGGACCGTACCGCCTCCGGCGTCTCCTGCCTGCGCTTCCACGCAGCGGCGGGCACCGGGATCTGCCTCCAGGCCGAGAAGGGCGGGGTCCCGGACCGCTACCGGGCCGTCCTGCTCGACGCCCGCCTCCAGGAGGTCGCCGCGCACGCCGTGACCGGCATCCCCACCCGCGCCCGGGTCTCACCGGGCGGCCGGCTCGCGGCCTGGACGGTCTTCGTCGGCGGGGACTCGTACGCCGGAACCGACTTCTCCACCCGGACCTCGGTGCTCGACCTGCGCACCGGCAGGCTCGAGGCCTCGCTGGAGGAGTTCACGGTCCTCAAGGACGGCAAGCCGTACCGCAGCGCCGACGTGAACTTCTGGGGCGTGACCTTCACCGCCGACGAACGGACCTTCTACGCCACGCTGGGCACCGCGGGCCGCACCCACCTGGTCCGCGGGGACCTGGCGGCGCGGACCGTGACCACACTGCGCGAGAACGTCGAGTGCCCGTCCCTGTCGCCCGACGGGACCCGGGTGGTGTTCAAGAAGCGGGTGCCGGGCCTGCCGGCCGAGGCGCCGTGGCGGCTGCACGTCCTGGACCTGGCCTCCGGCACGGAGACCCCGCTCGCGGAGGAGCGGAGCGTGGACGACCAGGTGGTGTGGACGGACGACCGCACGGTCGTCTACTCGCTGCCGGGGGACTTCGGAGCCGACCTGCACTCCGTACCGGCCGACGGGAGCGGCGCCCCCGCCCGGCTCATGGCATCGGCCCTCGCCCCGGCCTTCCTCGGATGAGCCGACGGATCGACGCGTCCGGAGAAGCCGGGGGAGGGCCGGTGCAGGAGCGTTACGCCAGGCGGGCTAGGCGGGGATCAGCGTGCGGCGGCGCCGCTTGCGCTGCGCACCGGCCGACAGCCTCAGCTCGATGATCGACCGCACGGCCGGCCACTCCTCGTCGAGGATCGAGTAGAAGGCCGTACTGCGGACCGCCCCGTCGAGCCCCCGCGAATGCGCCCGGCGGACGCCCTCGCAGGTGAAGCCGAGACGTTCCATCGCGGCCCGCGAGCGGCCGTTGCGGGCGTCCGCCCGCAGCGAGATCCGCCGCACCCCCCAGGTCTCGAAGGCATGGCGGAGCATGAGCAGCTTCGCCTCGGTGTTGATGCCGGTCCCCTGGGCGCCCGGGGACAGCCAGGTATTGCCGATCTCGGCGGCATCGGGGATCGCCGTCGCCGGATCGCCGAACGGAACGCCGGGTACTGCGGGCCACACCAGCGGCCCCTGCCAGTAGTCGAGTTCCAGGAACCGGGTCGAACCGACGACCCGCCCGTCCTTGGCTCTGATGACCGCGAACGGGAGCGATCGGCCCGCCGCCTGATCGGCGAGGGCACGGTCGATGTACTCGTGGGACGCCTGAACCCCATGGGGTACGGGGGTGAAGGCGTAAGTCGTACGATCCTCGGCACCGGCCACGGCCAGGGCCTCGGTGTGGTGGGGTGCGAGGGGCTCGAGCCGCACGGTGCGGCCGGCGAGGAGTACGGGTACGGGCACGGAGCCTTCGGTCCTTCTGGGCGGTGGGGTGGTTGCACAGTCTGCGTCCCTGACGTCGCCCCCAGTGCAAAACACGGGTGAAAGGCAACGGGCTGTCAGGTGAACGCGAGTGGCTCAATGTAGCCCCTTAAAGTCCTCTCATGAACCCCCAATTTGGCAATGGCGTGAACCTCTTTTTCGATGACTTGGGTCCCCGGGGCGGAGCGCCCGTAATCCTGATCCACGGACATCCGTTCAACCGCACCATGTGGGCCCCCCAGACGGCCGCGCTGACGTCCGCCGGATACCGGGTTATCGCCCCTGACCTGCGAGGATACGGAGAGAGCCCGGTGCTCCCGGGCAAGGCGCTGCTTGCCGATTTCGCCGATGACCTCGCCGGTCTCCTGGCCCGCCTGGGAATCGAACAAGTGGTCGTCGGGGGTGTGTCCATGGGCGGGCAGATCGCCATGGAGATGCGGCTGCGCCACCCGGGTCTGGTGAGGGCCCTCGTCCTGTCCGACACGACCGCCTTTCCGGAGACCGCGGAGGCGCGCAAGGCCCGTCTCGAGACCGCCGACCGGCTGGTCGCCGAGGGGATGGGGCCGTACGCGGAAAGCGTCATCGACAAGATGCTGGCGCCCTACAACGTGACCGGCATGCCGGAGGCCGCCGCGCGGGTGACCGCCATGATGCGCGCGACGGATCCGCAGGGCGCCGCGGCCGCCCTGCGCGGCCGCGCCGAGTGCCCCGACTACCGGCCCGTGCTCGCGCGGACCGCCGAGCCCTGCCTGGTCGTGGTCGGCGCCGACGACGTGTACACCCCGGTCGCGGCGGCCGAGGCCCTGCACGCGCTGCTGCCGGACTCGGTGCTCGCGGTCATCGAGCGCGCCGGGCACCTGCCGGGTGTGGAGCAGCCGGAGGCCTTCAACCGGGCGCTGCTGGAGTTCCTCGCCCGCCTCTGACCGGGGGTACGGCGCCCGCCGGCGGCCCGGCGGGCGCAGCGGCCGAAGAGGGGTCTATGTCCGGATCCCGCATCACCTTCCTCCAGGGCCAGGCCGGCCAGGGCGCGGCCCTCGCCCGGATCGCCGCCCGCGTCCGGGCGCGCGGTGCCCGCTGCGTCGCCTCCGACGGTGTGGCCGCCGGAGCCTCCCGCGCCTCGGCCGAGGAGGGCGCGCTGCTGCTGCGCGAGGTGGTCCGGATGACGGCCGCCGCCTCGGCGACCCGCAACTACCTGCACGGCGAGATGGAGTCGGCGGGCAACACCCTGCACCTCGTGTACGGCGACGGCCGCGAGCTCGAGCCGGCCCGCTCCCTGGCCGGCGCGGGCCATCTGACGCTGCTGATCACCACGGCGGAGACGGAGCCCGCCGAGAACCTGTACACGGTCCGGCTGCCGCGCTGCGCCGACGCGGTCCGCGTCGTGCTGGAGACGGTGGTCCTCCAGGAACTCGTGGCCCGGCTCAGCGCGGAAGGGGGCGTGCCGATCGAGTCCTTCGTCTTCGCGAACGACGACACGAAGGAGGGCGGGCTCGACATGTCCGACTTCGAGGTGGCCGCCTCCACTCCGTCGGGCTGATCCGCCCACCGCCCTCCGTGCCCGGCCCGGCGGCCGATACGGTGACCGACGTGGACGACGTATTGAGGCAACTGGGATCCGTGGGGCCCTTCTTCACCGTGGCCTATGGGAAGGAGCCGCCGCCCGGGCCCGGGTTCCGGCCGCTGACCGTGCTGTACGGGGAGCAGCTCGCGCCGTACGTCGCGGAGGTGGGGCGGCGCAACCGCAGCGGGCCGGGGCGGGTGGCGGCCTCGACCGCCCAGTTCGGCATCGCCGCCAGGCTCTGGTCGATCGGGCTGGGCTGCGCGGCGCTGGCCGGCCGGGTGCCGGACCTCGCCGCCGACCGGCTGTGGTGGCGGCTGCCGGGCGCGGGATCGCTGGAGCTGTGGCTGCCCGAGGCCGAGGAGCTGCCGGCCGGGGAGCTCGGCGAGAACGTGCTCGGCCATCTGGAGCTGCTCGACTCCGCGGTGCGCGAGCGGTTCGGGGTGTCGCCCAAGGTGCTGCGGGGCAACACCGCGTCGGGGCTGGTCGGGGCCCTGCGGGTACTGCTGGACCGGGTGCCCGGCAGCACGGCCGTGGAACTGGCGGCCGCGCTGCTCGCCGACGGCGGCGCCCTCGCCGGGACCGGCACCTTCGTCCACGAGGAAGGGCTCGGGGTGGCCTTCGTACGGCGCAGCTGCTGCCTCTACTACCGGGTGCCGGGCGGCGGCTACTGCGGGGACTGCGTGCTGCGGACCCGGTGAACGGCGAGGGCCCCCGGGAGCACGTGCTCCCGGGGGCCCCGCGGTGTTCCGGAACAGTCGGAACCACCGGAACTAGAAGGTGAGGTTCCAGGCGTCGATCTTGCCGGTGTCGCCGCCGGCGTTGTCGTTCACCCGGAGCTTCCAGGTGCCGTTCGCGACCTCCGAGGAGGCGTTGACGGTGTACGTCTGGTTGATGTTGTCGGTGCTGCCGCCGGTCCGGTTGTGCAGGCTGTACACGGTGCCGTCGGGGGCGATCAGGTCGACCTTCAGGTCACCGATGTAGGTGTGCACGATGTTCACGCCCACCTTGAGGGTGGCCGGGGCGTTGCCGGTGACCCCGGTGACGGTGACCGGGCTCTCCACGGTGGTGTTGTCGCCGATGGCGAAGTCACCGGTGTTCTCGAAGTACTTGCCGGGCGGCGGGGTGCTGCCGACGGCCTTGAGCGCGTCGACCTGGCCCTCGCCGAAGAAGCCGTTCTTCGTCGTGGTGCCCTTGCAGCGGCTGTCCGACGGGCAGGCGACGTCGTTGGCCTGGGTGGCCAGCTTGTCGCGCAGCTGCGCCGGGGTGATGCCCGGGTTGGTGCTCGCCAGCAGCGCGGCCACGCCGGCCACGTGCGGGGAGGCCATCGAGGTGCCGCTCATGCTGCCGTACTTGCCGCCCGGCAGCGTGCTGTAGATGCCGGTCGCGTCGCCGCCCGGGGCCGTCACGTCGATGACGTTCAGGCCGTAGTTGGAGTACGAGGCCTTCGCGGTGGTGCCCATCGCCGAGACCGTGACCACGCCCGGGAGCTCGGTCGGGATGTCCAGGCAGGCGTTGGTGATGGTGCGGGTGACCGGCGTCGAGTCGTTCGGGCTCTCGGTGTCGGTCGTCTTGTTGGCCAGGTCCAGGTTGGAGTTCCCGGCCGCCGCGACCTGGAGCGAGCCCTTGCCCTCCGCGTACTCCTGGGCGCGCTTGACGCCCTCGATGATCGCGGCCTGGTCGGCGTTGTCCGGGCAGTTGAACTGCCACGGGTCCGTGTAGTAGCTGTTGTTGGTGACCTTGAAGCCGTGGTCACCGGCCCACATGAACCCGCAGACGGTGTTCTCGGGGAAGAAGAGCGAGGTGTTCGGCTCGGCGATGCGCACCGAGGAGATCTTCACGCCCGGGGCCACGCCGATGACGCCCTTGCCGTTCTTGGCGGCGGCGACCGTACCGGCCACGTGTGTGCCGTGGGTGCCGACATCGCGCCAGGCGCCGGCGCGGGTGTCCGCCTTGCCGTAGGCGCAGGACGCGGAGTCCGCCGCGTTGAAGTTCGGCGCCAGGTCCTGGTGCTGGTCGTCCACACCGGTGTCCAGGATGCCGACCTTGACGGTGGCGGAGCCGGTGGTGACGGCCCACGCCTGGTCGGCCTTGATCTGGGTCATGTCGGCGCGGACCGGCTCGCCCGCCGGGGTGGTGGACTGGGCCGGGTTGGCGGGGAGCGCCGGGTTGTAGGCGTCCGCCGGGATGTCCGAGGTGCGGGTGGCGCCGACCTGCTGGACCCCGCTCACACCGCGCATGGTGGCGGCGAAGGTGCCGGAGGCGGAGTGGGCGACGATGACGCCGATGGCGTCGTACGAAGCGAAGACCGAGCCGCCGTTGGAGGCGATGGCGGTGCGGACCGCGGAGGTGTCACCGGGGGTGGTGATCACGAAGTAGGCACGGGTGCCGGCAACCCAGGTCGCACTCTGGGAAGTCGGGGCCGCGGCCTGCGGAGCCGCCGCGGCCGCCGGAGCGGACGCGGGGCCGGACGGGCCCACGGGGTCGGTGCCGGCGAGCGCGGCAGGAGTCCCGAAAGCCAGTGCGGCGCCGAGGGTGGCGGCCAGCACGAGGGTACGTCGAGGTCGGCTGGATATGTGGGGTATCAATGCGTCCTCCGATGACCCGGCGGTGCGGATGACACCTACCGGGCCGTACGAAACGAGTGGTGGACGCAAGATGTCAGACGCGTGCCCCGATATGGAAGTACCTTTTACCGCACGCATGTTCTCCGGCCCATGGCCGAAAATCGCCCCTACCGGGAGTAGTCGGGACCGACCGGGCTGGGCACCGTGGGGGCGAGCCCTGCCCGGCCGGCCCGAGCGGGCCCGCCGGCTACACCGGCACGCCGTCCTTGGCGGCTTCGGGCTGGGGCGGTACGGCGCCGGCAGGCTCGTGCGGCGCGTCGTCGACCAGGGTGGTCTCGTCGAACGGCAGCCGTCCGGCGAGCACCTCGCCGGCCCGTTCGCGGTCGAACTCCTTGGTCCACGTGCCGATGAGCACCGTGGCGACGGCGTTGCCCGCGAAGTTGGTCAGCGCCCGGGCCTCGCTCATGAACCGGTCGATGCCGACGATCAGGCCGACCCCGTCCACCAGCTCCGGCCGGTGGGACTGGAGTCCGCCGGCGAGCGTGGCCAGACCGGCGCCGGTGACCCCGGCCGCGCCCTTCGAGGCGATGACCATGAACAGCAGCAGCGAGATCTGCTCGCCCAGCGCGAGCGGCTGGCCCATCGCCTCCGCGACGAACAGGGAGGCCATCGTCAGGTAGATCGCGGTCCCGTCCAGGTTGAAGGAGTAGCCGGTCGGCACCGTGATGCCGGTGACGGGCCGCGAGACGCCCAGGTGCTCCATCTTCGCGATGAGCCGCGGCAGCGCCGACTCCGAGGAGGAGGTGGACAGGATCAGCAGGAACTCCCGCCCGAGGTAGCGCAGCAGGGCGAACACGCTGACCCCGGTGCACACCCGCAGCAGCGTGCCGAGCACCAGGAAGACGAAGATCAGACAGGTCGCGTAGAAGCCGATCATGATGACGGCGAGTGACTTGAGCGCGTCGATGCCGGTCGCCCCGACCACCGCGGCGATCGCCCCGAAGGCGCCCACCGGGGCCGCCCACATGATCATCGCCAGGATCCGGAACACCAGCTTCTGTAGGTGCCCGATCCCGCGCAGCACCGGTTCGCCCGCCGCGCCCATCGCCTGCAGCGCGAACCCGCACAGCAGCGCCACCAGCAGCGTCTGGAGCACCTCGCCGCCGGTGAAGGCGGAGACCAGGGTGGTGGGGATGATCCCCAGCAGGAACTCCGGCGTGCTCTCGGCCCCGCCCGCCTTGGCCTGCGCCTCGCCGGCCTGCTTGGCCGCCTCGGTCAGGTGCAGGCCGCTGCCCGGCTCCAGCAGGTTGCCCACGAGCAGGCCGATGGCGAGGGCCACGGTGGACATCACCATGAAGTAGCCGAGGGCGAGCCCGCCCACCGCCCCCACCTTGGCAGCCTTGCGGACCGAGCCGATGCCCAGCACGATCGTGCAAAAGATCACGGGCGAGATCATCATCTTGATGAGGTTCACGAAGCCGGTGCCCAGCGGCTTGAGCTCCACGGCCACGCCGGGTGCGGCGAAGCCGACGGCGATGCCGAGGAGCACCGCGGCGATCACCGCGATGTAGAGATAGTGCGTTCTGTCGCGCGTGGCGGCCACGATGCCTCCTGGTGGTGAATACGTTCCGGGAGGACCATGGCCCGGCGATGTGACCCCGGTCACCCTTGCGTTCATTGAGTTCACGAGCCGGTGCACACTGAGCGCCATGTTCCGTTTGCCCCGTCCGCCGCGCAGCCTCGCCGGCCAGCTCTTCGCCATGCAGGTGCTGCTGGTCGCCGTGGTCGTGGCCGGGTGCGCCGTCTTCGCGTACGCCACCGCCCGCGGCCAGGCCGAGGACGCGGCCCGCCGGCAGGCCGGTGCGGTGGCCCGCGCGGTCGCCGACTCCCCGTCGGTGCTGGAAGCCGTACGGGAGGGCCTGCGCGGCGGGGACCCCGCGGCCCGGCTCCAGCCGTACGCCGAGCGGGTGCGCGTCGACTCGGGCGTGGACTTCGTGACGATCATGGACCCGGCCGGCCGGCGCTGGACCCACCCCGACCCGCGCCGGATCGGCGAGCCCTTCCTGGGCAACACCGCCGCGGCCCTGCGCGGCCAGACCTTCAGCGAGACCTACACCGGCACCCTCGGACCCTCGATCCGGGTGGTCACCCCGCTCGTGGACGACGGCCGCGTGGTCGGCCTGGTCAGCGCCGGCATCACCGTCCGCGCGATCAGCGCGCGCCTCGCCGAGCAGCTCGCCGCCCTCCTGTGGGTCGCGGCCGCGGCCCTGGCCCTCGGCGGAGCGGGCACCTACATCGCCAACGCCCGGCTGCGCCGCCACACCCACGGGATGAACGCGGCCGAGCTCAGCCGGATGTACGACTACCACCAGGCGGCCCTGCACGGCGTGCGCGAGGGCCTGCTGATGCTCGACGGCCAACGCCGGATCACGCTGATCAACGACGCGGGACGCGAGCTGCTGGGACTGCGGGGCGCGGTCACCGGCACCGGTGTCGCCGACCTGGGGCTGCCCGCGCCGCTCACCGGAGCGCTGCTCGCCGACCGGCCCCGGGTGGACGAGGTGCACCTGGCCGCCGACCGGGTGCTCGTCGTCAACAGCTCACCCGTTGCGGGCGGCGGCCGCCGGGGCACCGTGGTCACCCTGCGCGACCACACCGAACTCCAGGTGCTGGCGGGGGAGTTGGACCACGAACGCGGATTCACCCAGGCCCTGCGGTCCCAGGCGCACGAGGCGGCGAACCGGCTGCACACGGTGGTCTCGCTCATCGAGCTCGGCCGGGCGGACGAGGCGGTGGAGTTCGCCACCGCCGAACTGGAGCTGGCGCAGGCCCTCACCGACGAGGTGGTCACCGCGGTCGGCGAGCCGGTGCTCGTGGCGCTGCTCCTCGGCAAGGCCGCGCAGGCCCACGAGCGGGGCGTCGAGCTGGTGGTCACCCCCGACAGCTCGGCCATCGACGGCGTGCCGGGGACCCCGCCGGCCCGGGACCTGGTCACCGTGGTCGGCAATCTCGTGGACAACGCCATGGACGCGCTCACCGGCGTCCCGGGCGGCCGGATCGCGGTCACCGTGCGCGGCGACGGGGAAGGGATCCTGCTGCGGGTGGCGGACAGCGGGCCCGGGCTCCCGGAGGGGGTGGACGTGTTCCGGCGCGGCTGGTCGGGCAAGGGCGAGGACCGCGGGCTGGGCCTGGCCCTCGTACGGCAGGTGGCGCAGCGGCACGGCGGCACCGCGGAGGCCGCCTCGGGCCCGTCCGGCGGAGCCGAGTTCACCGTACGGCTGCCGGCGCCCGTGCGGCCGGCGCTGGAAGGGCCATCGTCGGAAGGGCCATCGTCGGAAGGGTCGGCGTCTGACGGACCCGCGCTCGGCGGACCCGCGCTCGGCGGACCCGCGCTCGGAGGGTCGGCGTGAGCGGGCCCGAGGTGCGGGTCCTGATCGTCGAGGACGACCCGGTCGCCGCCGACGCGCACGCCCTCTACGTCGGCCGCGTCCCCGGATTCACCGCCGTCGGCACCGTGCACTCACTCGCGGAGGCCACCCGGGCCCTGGAGCGGACCCACGTCGACCTGCTGCTGCTCGACCTGACCCTGCCCGACGGGCACGGCCTGCGCTTCGCGCGCGGGCTGCGGGCGGCCGGGCACCCCGTCGACGTGATCGTGGTGACCTCGGCACGGGACCTGGCCGTGGTCCGCGAGAGCGTCTCGCTCGGCGTGGTCCAGTACGTGCTGAAGCCCTTCGCCTTCCCCACCCTGCGCGAACGGCTCCTGCGGTACGCCGAGTTCCGCGCGACGGCGGGGGAGGCGGCCGGCCAGGACGACGTGGACCGGGCGATGGCCGCCCTGCGCGCCCCGCGCCCGGCGGAACTCCCCAAGGGGCTGAGCGCGCCGACCCTGGACCGGGTCGCCGTGCTGCTGCGGTCGGCCCCCGAGGGGCTGACCGCAGCGGGGGCGGCCGAGGCGGCGGGGATCTCGCGGATCACCGCCCGCCGCTACCTGGAACACCTGGTGGACACCGGCCGGGCGGACCGCACCCCCCGGTACGGCCAGGTCGGCCGCCCCGAACTGCACTACCGCTGGCTGGCGGCGGCGACCGGCTCGGTGTCGAACGTGTAGAACTTCCGGTGGTCCAGCATGTCCGCCGGGGTCACGTCGTTCCACGGCCGCATGGTGTCGTGCAGGTCCACGACGTTCGCGGTGCCGGCCGCCGGCAGGTAGCCGGACTGCGGGTGGCGGGCCTGCCAGTCGGCCCACAGCTTGTCCACGAAGGCGTGGTGCATCCAGAACACCGGGTCGTTCGGCGAGACCCCGGTGGCCATCTGGCCGCCGACCCACACGTGCACCCGGTTGTGCAGGTTGGCGCCCCGCCAGCCCTCCAGGTTGTTGCGGAAGCCGCTGGAGGAGCTGTTCCAGGGGGCAGCGTCGTACACCGGCATGGCGAGTACGGCGTCCACCTCGGCCTTGGTCGGCAGTTCGGCGACGCTCTGGCCGAGCGCCCGGCGCAGGTACGCGCGCCCGTCGACCCGTACGCCTATGTTCCACTTGCCCGTCGCGTAGGCGAAGGGCCCGTCGAGGACCTGCCCGTCGCGGGCCCGGCCGGTGCCGCCGAGGAAGTCGGCGGCCCAGAGGGAGGAGCGGGCGGTGCGGTCGGCGGTCCAGTCCCAGTACGGGAGCGTGACGTTCGCGTCCACCTCCTGGAGAGCAGCCTCGAACTCCAGGAGAAACCGGCGGTGCCAGGGCAGGAAGGAGGGGGAGCGGTGGCCCACCCGGTCGCCCGAGTCGGTGTCGGCCATGATGAAGCCGTTGTGGGTGGTGACGAAGCGGTCGTACCGGCCGGTGCGCTTCAGCTCCAGCAGCGCGTTGGTGAAGGCGCGCTTCTCCTCGGGAGTGAGCGCGGCCTGGTTCTTGCGGACGGTCATGCCGTGCCTCCCATCGGGGCGAACGGGGCGAGCACGGCGCCCTGGAGCTCGCGCACGGCGGCGCGGGCCAGCGAGGTCGGGTCTGCGAAGGTTTCGTAGTGGTTGACCACGCTGATCCAGGTGCCGTCGGCGTTCCGCATCACGTGCAGTTCGCGGCCGTCTATCCGGACGGTGGGCATGCCGGGGGAGTGGTGGCCGCCGTGGTGGCCGCCCTGGCCGGGGGTTATCTGGATGCGTCGGCCCTTGTACACCTCGTCGACCGTGCCGGCGGGGGTGGCGGCGGCCCGGGAGTCGGTGGAGGCGGCGCGCGCGGTGGCGCCCGCCAGTCCGAGGACGGTGAGTGCACCGGCAGTGGTGCCCAAGGCCTGCCGGCGGGTGATCTTGTTCATGACCGAAGAAGTATCAGGGGTGCGCGGGTAGTTGACCGGTATCCGGACATCGGTGGATAAGTTGCGCATAAAACGAATTGCACGATCTTTCGATTCGGGCCGGCCTGCACGGCGTCGGCGGGAAGATCTGCGGCCCTCATGCTACTCGGCAGTAATTTCTTCGGTCCACCCCGGCGGCTATGGAGGGGGTCACACTGTGGAGTCGGCCGGAAGTGTGGCGTGACATCGGGGGGATATATCCCTTATTCACCTATAGTGCCGACATGGCTCTTCATGAGACGAAGGACGCACACGCCCCCGACGCCGACACGGACGTGTTCGCGTCCGCGCTGAGCGGCCAGATCCTCCCCAAGTACCGGATGCCGCAAGACTCCGCGCCCACCGAGGTCGTCTACGAACTCATCCACAACGAACTCCTGTTGGACGGGAACGCGGCGCAGAACCTGGCCACCTTCTGCACCACCTGGTCCGACGACGGCGTCCACCGCCTG
Organism: Streptomyces sp. NPDC058525; assembly: GCF_042719495.1. Lineage (NCBI taxonomy): Bacteria > Bacillati > Actinomycetota > Actinomycetes > Kitasatosporales > Streptomycetaceae > Streptomyces > Streptomyces sp. NPDC058525. Next base: position 101,924 of record NZ_JBHXNP010000011.1, on the reverse strand, counting down.
ATGAACGAGTGCCTCGACAAGAACATGATCGACAAGGACGAGTACCCGCAGACCGCCGAGATCGAGGAACGCTGCGTCAACATCCTGGCCGACCTGTGGAACGCCCCCGCCGGCGCCACCGCGGCCGGCTGCTCCACCACCGGTTCCAGCGAGGCCGCCATGCTCGGCGGACTCGCCCTCAAATGGCGCTGGCGCGCCCGCCGCCAGGCCCAGGGACTCCCCGCGGATCGCCCCAACCTGGTCTGCGGCCCCGTCCAGATCTGCTGGGAGAAGTTCGCCCGCTACTTCGACGTCGAGCTGCGCCAGGTCCCCCTGGAGCCCGGCGCCACCGGCCTGACGCCCCACCAGCTCGCCGCGTACGTCGACGAGAACACCATCGGCGTCGTCGCCATCCTCGGCGTCACCTACACCTGCGACTACGAGCCCGTCGCCGAGATCGCCGCCGAACTCGACCGCATCCAGGCCGAGCACGGCTGGGACGTCCCCATCCACGTCGACGGCGCGAGCGGCGCCTTCGTCGCGCCCTTCCTCCACCCCGACGTGGTCTGGGACTTCCGGCTGCCCCGGGTCGCCTCCGTCAACACCTCGGGCCACAAGTACGGCCTCGCGCCCCTCGGCGTCGGCTGGATCGTCTGGCGCACCGCCGACCTGCTCCCCGCGGACCTCGTCTTCGACGTGGACTACCTGGGCGGCGACATGCCGACCTTCGCCCTCAACTTCTCCCGCCCCGGCGGCGAGGTCGTCGCCCAGTACTACCTGTTCCTGCGCCTGGGCCGGGGCGGCTACCGGCGCGTACAGCAGGCCTGCGCCGACACCGCCCAGTACCTGGCCGCCGAGATCGCCGCGATGGGCCCGTTCACCCTCCTCTACGACGGCCGCGGCGCCCTGCCCGCCGTCTCCTACACCCTCGCCGACCCGGCCGGAGCGGGCTTCACCCTCTACGACCTCTCCGACCGGCTGCGGATGCGCGGCTGGCAGGTGCCCTCGTACCCGCTGCCCGCCGACCGGCAGGACACCGTCATCCAGCGGGTCCTCGTCCGGCACGGGGTGACCCGCGATCAGATCGCCCTGCTCGTCTCCGACCTGCGCCGCGCGGTGGAGCACCTCCAGGCCGCACCGCCCCCCGCGCCCGCGACCGAACCGCGGTCCGGCTTCCACCACTAGGCCCTTCGCCGGGCGTTGTCTACCAGCGCATGCCCAGCGCTTCGAGTGCCTCCACCCGGTCGTGGGTGAGGGAGTCCGCGCGGGAGCGCTGGTTGGCGATCCAGGAGCCCAGGCGCAGCTCCCGGTCCCCGACGCGCTCCACGTGCGTACGGGGGACCTTGAGATGGCCCTCGCGGTCCCGGAACCGCCGGGCCGCCTCCAGCTGCTCCGCCCAGGCGGCCGCGTGGCTGCGGCGCGGCGGCGGACGCTCCGCCGCCGTCGCCGGGGTCACCCCGAGCGCGTGCTCCAGGAGCCAGCGCTGGGCCCACGACAGCCCCTCCTGGCTGAGCCGCTGGCCGCGGACCCACCCGCCCAGGTCCTCGCCCTGGACCACCAGCTCGCCGGGGGAGAGCGGCAGCCGGCCGCCCGCGTCCAGATGCACCCGCGTCAGGTGGAAGGCACGCTGCCAGGAGATCTCCCACGCGGGACACCAGGACGGGTCCAGCGCCTCCAGCGCCTCGCGCCGCTCCTCCGACAGGGCCCCCGGACCCTCGCGGCGGGCCGCCGCCCGCTGGTTCTTGACCCACACCCCGACCGGCGCCCCGCGCCACGTGGCGTCCACCGGCGGCAGCAGGTGGCCGTGTTCCGCCGCCCAGCCGGCCGCCGCCGCCAGGCCCTCCTCGAAGGCCACGTCGAAGTGGCTCCACACCATGCCGAGCGCGTCGAGCGCGGCCACGCGCTCCCGGCCGAGCGCGCCCCGGCGGTACGTGCGCCGCGCGTCCGCGATCCACTGGCCGAGCGGGAACCGGGCCAGCCCCGGCGGCCACGCCGCGTCGCCCGCCGGCACCTTGAAGCCGAACGGCACCTTGAGGTCCCGGGCCGTGGCGGCGTAGACCCGGGCGGCCTCCACCCCGCGCCGCCAGTGCGCGTGCTCCGGATGCAGCACGCGCAGCCGTACGAATGCGGCCAGCAGCGCGGGATCCCGGGGGGTGGAGAAGCTCAGCAGCTCCTGCGCGCCCGAGGCCGCCGCCGGGGCCGCGGTCCGGCTCGCCGCCTGCGGCTGGGCCAGCGACTCCACCAGCCGCGCGTCGTGCGCCCGCAGCGCCTCCAGCAGCCGCGCGAGGTCCCCGTACGCCCGGGAGGTGAGCATCGCCTCCGGAGTCTCACCCGGCTCCAGCAGCACGGGCACCACCAGGGAGGCGACCTTCCCCTCCCCGGGGTGGATCCGCAGGGCCCGCCCGACTGCCTGGACCAGGTCGGGCATGGACCCCCGTACGTCGGCCCAGTAGACGGAGTCGCACTCCTTGGTGTCCACGCCCTCGCCGAGGACCCGCACACTGCCGAGGAAGGCCTTCTCCGCGATCCGGTCGTCCGCGAAGGCGGACAGTACCCGCCGGCGGTGCGCCGCGGAATGCTGCCCCGCCAGCCAGTCCGCCCAGACGGTACGGGGATACGCCGGCCCGCTGCTGCGGCTGCTGCGGCTCCCGCTCCCGCTGCCCGCACTGGCCCGCAGGCGCCGCGCGACGGCCGGGAGGCCCGCCGAGAAGGCCTCGGCCTCCTTGGTCAGGTGGTGGAACACGAGCGTCCGCCGGAACCCCTCCTGGGCGGCCGCCTTCACCAGCGCGGTCTGCAGCGCCGCCATCCGGGCCCCGCGCACCGCGTCCGAGCGCCCGTCGCGGCCCACCAGCACGGCCGCCCGGAACTGCGGATCGGTGACGTCCACGCACACCACCCGGTACGGGGCGCAGATCCCGCGGTCGATGGCCTCGGACAGGGTGAGTGTGTAGCAGCGCGCGCCGAACGGGCCGTGCGGGTCGTCCTCCATGGACGCGACCAGCTCCCCCCGCCCCCGCGGCCCGCCCGCGCGCCCCGCCTCAGCCGTCTCAGCCGCCTCACCGGCCGCTCCGCCCTCCCCTTCCTCGCCGTCCTGCCAGACCCGGGGCGTGGCCGTCAGGTACAGCCGCCGCACGGCGGGGATCCGGGTGTTGTCGTGCGCCACCGCCCAGGGCTTCCCGATCCGCCCGGAGGTCCGGTGCGCCTCGTCGACCACGACCAGGTCCCAGCCGGGGAGGCCGGCGAGGTGCGCGCGCTCGATGGTGCCCAGGCCCAGCGAGGCGTAGGTGGCGAACACCGTGGCCCGGCCCGCGGACTCGCCTCCCCAGCGGGCCAGTTCGGCCGGGTCGGTGGTGGTCCGCATGCCCGCGTCCTCGGCGCGCAGGGAGCACACGGCCAGCGACCGTCCGGCGCGGCCGCCCTCCCGCCAGGCGTCGGCGGTCTGCACCAGCAGGTCCAGGGAGGGCACGAGCACCAGGACCCGCCCGGCCCGCAGTTCCTCCGCCGAGCGGACGGCGACCAGGGACTTCCCCGAGCCGGTGGCCATGATCACCTGGGTGCGCAGCCCGCGCTCGGGCACCCGGCCCCCGGCGGGCACCTCCAGCGCCCGCACCACGGCATCGACGGCCTCGCGCTGGTGCGGACGAAGGTCCTTCCTCGCCATCTGTTCCGCTCCACCCTTGTGATCAGCAGATTCTTCTCCAGCTCCTATCCTGCCCCTCCTTTGAGGCAAACGCGTGCGGCTCGCCGAAGGGCCGATCTTGATCGACTGCCATGCGGATGCGACGGTGGGACCCATGACCGACACGTTCGAGGACAACCGGCGACTGCTGTTCGGCACCGCCTACCGGATGCTCGGCAGCGTGGCCGACGCCGAGGACATCGTGCAGGACGCCTGGCTCGCCTGGAACCGGACGGACCGGGCGTCCGTCGAGCACCCCAAGGCCTATCTGGTGCGCACCGTCACCAACCTGAGCCTGAACCGGCTGACGTCGGCCCAAGCCGTCCGCGAGGCGTACGTCGGCCCGTGGCTCCCCGAGCCGCTCCTGACCTCGCCCGACGTCGCCGAGGAGGCCGAACTGGCCGACACCGTCTCGATGGCGGTCCTGGTGGTGCTGGAGACCCTCACTCCGGTCGAACGCGCGGTGTTCCTGCTCCGCGAGGTGTTCGGGTACGCGTACGCGGAGATCGCCGAGGTCGTCGGCAAGTCGGAGGCCGCCGTCCGCCAGTCCGCGCACCGGGCCCGCGAGCACGTACGGGCCCGCCGCCCCCGGTTCACCGCCGACGCGTCCGAACAGCGCGAGATCGCCGAGAAGTTCCTTGCGGCGTGCGCGGGCGGCGACCTGCGCGAGGTCCTCGCGCTCCTCGCCCCCGACGTCGTCTCCTGGTCGGACGGCGGCGGCGTCGTCACGGCCGCCCGCCGCCCCCTGCACGGACCCGACCACGTCGCCCGCTGGCTCCTGGGCGTCCTGGCCAAACCCGAGGTGCAGGGCGTGGAGATGCGCATCACCGAGATCAACGGCGAGCCCGGACTGCTCATGGACCTCGACGGCGAACACGTCGGCGCGGTCACCTTCGAGGCGGTCGAAGGCCGGATCACCGCGCTGCGCTTCGTCGTCAACCCGCAGAAGCTGCGCGGCGTCCGGCCCTGAACCGTCCGAGCCCGGACCGGCCCCTCCCGTCGGCTACTTCGCCCCGAAGTTCTGCGTCCACCAGGGACCGCCCGCACCCTGGTGGATGCCGACGCCGATGTCCTTGAAGGAGCAGTTGAGGATGTTCGCGCGGTGCCCCGGGCTCTTCATCCAGGCGTCCATGACCGACTGGGCCGTCTGCTGGCCCTTCGCGATGTTCTCCCCGTACGTCGACCAGCGGTAGCCCGCGGCGGTGGTCCGCTGGCCCGGGTCCGTCCCGTCCGGGCTGGTGTGCGCGAAGAAGTCCCGCCGCGCCATGTCGTCGGAGTGGTTCTGGGCGGCCGTGCGCAGCTGGGCGTCCTCCTTCAGCGGACCGCAGCCCGCCGCCGCCCGCTCGGAGTTGACCAGGGCCACGACCTGGCCGGCCATGCCCGGCGGGGCGGGCGCCGGCGCCGGGGGCTTCGGGCTCGGGGAACTGCTGCGGCTCGGCGTCGGGGTCGGGCTCGGGGCCGCGCTCGGCGATGCGGACGCCGAGGGCGACGGGGACGCGGAGGGCGAGGGGGACGCGGAGGCGGACGGCGAGGCCGGCTGGGAGGGGAGGGCGGACTCGGAGGCCGAGAGCGCGGCCAGCGGGGCCGGGGCGGCGGCCTCGGCCGGCTTCGTCCCCTCGGAGCCGGGGAGCGTGCCGAGGTACACCAGGCCGCCGCCCGCCACACAGGCGGCGAGGACCGCGCCTCCGATCACCCGGCGGCGGTTCTGCCGGCGCTTGCGCAGCGCGCCGCGGCCCCCGCCCGCCGCCTCCACGTCCGGGGCCAGGTGCGCGTGGGCCGCCGTGTCCTCGAAGCCCGAGCCCGAGCCTGAGCCCGTGCCCGTGCCTTCTCCGAAGGCGGAGGCGGACGCCACGAGGTCGAAGTCGGCCGCACCGGCCGCGCGGACCCCTGCCAGCAGGGCCGCCGAGACGGGTACCAGGGCCAGACCGGCCAGCAGTCCCTCCGCAGGCACCAGGCCGCTCCACAGGCCGGAGCACCGTACGCATTCGCGCGCGTGGCGGGCTATTCGCTTGCGCCACAGCGCCGAGGGCCGGCCGTCCCAGCCCGCCGTCAGCGTCCGCAGCTCCTCGCACACCGGCCGGGCTTCCAGGGCGCGCTCCACCACCCGGGCCGCCTCCAACTGCGCCTTCATCCGCTGCACCCGTACCGCCGTGTGCTGCGGGGACAGCTCCAGCGCGGTCGCCACCTCGGCCCGGGTGAGCTCCCCGGCGCACTCCAGCCACCAGAGCGACAGCAGCGCCCGGTCGTCGGGCTCCAGCCAGCGGGTGGCGCGGGCCGTCTCGCGCCGCTGACCCGCCAGGTTGAGGCGGGCCACGGTCAGGTCGACGAAGTCGGCCCCCGGGTCGGCGACCTCGCCCGCCGCCTCCAGGGTGCTCTCGCCGTAGCCGCTCTGCCGGGCCTGCCAGTACGCCCGCACCCGGTTCATCGCGATCGCCACCAGCCAGGACCGGAAGCTCTCGTCGGCGCGCAGGCCGCCCAGCCCGTCGAGGGCCCGCAGCATCGTGTCCTGCACCACGTCGTCCACGTCACAGGACCCGTTGAGGGCCCGGCCCACGATGTTGTAGACGAGCGGCAGGTGGGTCCCGACGAGTTCGTCCTGCGCGCGGGGATCGCCCGCGCGGGCCGCTGCCACCAGCGCTGCCGTGTGCTGAGTGCTCATGTGATGTTCCCTGTCCGTACCGGCGGTCGATGATGCCCAATGACTGGGAGACCGTCGAGAGGGGTCTCGATAACACTTATCCGAAGGATGATTTCCCGGCATCCGCCGCGGGCGAAAGGGGGCGGTGCCGCGACGGGGCGTGTTCCGGCCGGACCGCCGCGCCGCAGCGAGCATCGCATCCCCCGGTCCGGCGTCCGACACCACCCGGCACGACCCTGCTCCGCCCTGCCCGCCGCGGGCTCACAGGGAGTCCAGGAGCGCGGCCTCCTCGGGGGTGAGGCGCAGGGATCCCGCTTCGATGTTCTCGACGAGGTGGTCCGGATTGCCCGTGCCCGGGATCGCCAGGACGTGCGGGCCGCGGTTCAGCGTCCACGCCAGGCGCAGCTGGGCCGCCGACACCCCGTGGGCCTCGGCCACGGCGCGCACCCCGGGGCTGTCCTCGGCCGTCGCGCCCGACTCCTTGCCTGCGCCGGCGATCGCGAAGAACGGCACGAAGGCGATGCCCTGCTTCCCGCACTCGTCCAGGAACGCGTGGTCCTCGGCCGGGGAGCCGATCCCGTACGGGTTCTGCACGCAGACCACCGGAGCGATGGCCCGCGCCTCCGCCAGGTGGTCGGGGCGGGCGTTGGAGATGCCCAGGTGGCGGATCAGGCCGGCGGTGCGGAGCTCGGCGAGCGCCCCGAAGTGCTCGGCCACCGACCCGGTCGTCTCCCGGCGCGGGACGCGGAGGTTGACCACGTCGAGGTGGTCGCGGCCCAGCTGGCGCAGGTTCTCCTCCACCTGGCCGCGCAACTGCCCGGGCTCCGCCCACCACCACTGCCCGGCGGCGTCGCGGCCCGGCCCGACCTTGGTGGTGATGACCAGGTCGTCGGCGTACGGGGCCAGCGCCCGGTTGATGAGCTCGTTGGCGGAGCGCAGCGGGGAGAAGTAGAAGGCGGCGGTGTCGATGTGGTTCACGCCGAGCTCCACGGCCCGGCGCAGTACACCGGTCACCCGCTCCCGGTTGCTGGGGGAGCCGTCGGCCAGGTGGGTGAGCCGCATCGCGCCGAAGCCGAGCCGGTTGACGGTGAGGTCGCCCAGGCGCCAGGTGCCCGCCGAGGACGCAGTGATCGCTTCTGTCATTCGGAGACCGTACCGGGCTCGCTGATCCAGCCTGCCGCCAGGACCAGCCGGGAGGCGCGGTGAACGGCGAGGAAGCCGAAGGGCCGGTCGAAGCGGACCTCCGCCCACCGGACCCGGTACCGAAGAGCAGGCGGGGCGCTGCCGGCCACGGCCATGAGGGCGGTGACGGCGGCGGCCTCGAAGCCCTCGGCGCCGAAACGGGCCAGCGCCGCCTGGCGGGCCGAGCCGATGGCCAGCGGTTCGGCGCTGATGCCGGGGAAGTGCCCGCGGCTGCTGTCGGACGCGGACTCCAGCCCGAACAGCCGCGCCTGCTCCAGCAGATCGTGCTCCGCGCGGACGTCGAACGCGACGGTCCGGGCCGTCAGCCGGGGGCGGCGGGACACGGCCGGCACGGTCGTGACGGACAGCCCCGGACCGGGCTTGCCTTCGGGGAGCAGGTCCGCGCCCGTGGCCGGCAGGGCCCTGGTGACCACGTCGATCCCGGCGCCCAGGGTCTCGCCGGCCGGCGCGTCGGGCTCGCCCAGCACGAGGTGGACGTCCACCCCGGTGTCCCCGACCACCTCCAGCAGGGTGACCGGACCGGCCGGACCGTGTGCGACCCGGACCCGGTCGAGGAGGGAGGTGCTGCGGACCAGCAGGGGCAGGAGCCGATCGGCCCAGGGTCCCTCCGCGACATGGCCGGGCTCCTCATAGAACGGACGGATCCACTTCAGGCGCAGCGCGAGCGCGGAGGCCAGGACGAACCGGGTGTCCTCCTGAAGGCTCACCGGCATCCGCTCGATCAGCCCGCCGGTACGGTCCGACGCCCACGCGTCCAGGACCGCGGTTTCGGCGCCCGCATCGCCGGTCAGCGTTCCCAGGGCGCCGGCCGGGAGCTTCGCACGCCACGCCTCCTCCAGCGGGAGGGCGTCCCGGGCCCAGAGCCCGGTCGCCGTCCGAAGACCCCGTACCCCGGCCAGCGCGGCCAGCAGCTCCCGCGCGGCCCCGGCCGCGGCCCCGGCCGCGGCCCCGGCGGGTATGCCCACGGCCCGGGCCAGCTCCTCGCGGGCGGCGCCGCCTGCGCCGTCCGCCAGCAGGGCGAGCAGCGGCCAGACTCCGGCGGCGGTGAACACCGTGCCGGTGCCCCCGTCCGGGGGTTGCGCCGCGGCCCAGCGCTTCGTGAGGCGGTTGACCGCCCGTACGGTCGAGATCGTCATGCGCGGGAGCGTACGTGGTGGGACGCCGCCGGGCCGGAGCATTTTCCGCGGCCCGGCGGCGCCGGTCAGGAGGGTCCCGCGGGCGCGGGGGGTCCCGCGGGCGCGGGTCAGCGGCCGCGCAGGCCCCGGTCCACGGCCGTCATCAGCTCGCCGTCGGACGTGTCCGCGTCCAGGGACCAGAACATCGCGCCGCCGAGGCCGTGTTCGCGGATGTAGCCGGTCTTGGCGCGCAGCACCTGCGGGTCGTCGTACGTCCACAGGGTCGTGCCGTCGAAGAGCCAGGCGTGCCCGCCGCGCCGGTCCCGGTGGACCTGGTAGGTGCCGGAGTCGGCCAGCTTCTTCAGCGCCTTGTAGTCCTCGTACCCCGCCGCCCAGGTGGCCGGAGCCGGCCCGGTGGCGGGCTGGCCCATGCCGTCCCCGCCGCCGCTGACGCCCGTCCAGCCCTGCCCGTAGAACGGCATGCCCATCACCAGCTTGTGCGCGGGCGCGCCGCGCTCGCGCCATGCGTCGACCGTGCCGTGCACGCTGAAGTCGCCCCGGGCGTAGAGCGCCGACTGCTGGGCCGTCGTGGACTCGCCGGAGACGTGGAAGTCGTAGCCCTGGAGGGTCACGAAGTCGAGGTCGCGCATGATCCGGCGGACGTCGAAGCCCGCGTCGATCTTGGCGGGCGCGGTCGGGACGAAGGCCGTCAGCTCGTACGGCGACTTCCGCTTCTGGCTGCGCCCGTACGCGTCGAGCTGCGTGCGGAACTCCTTCACCAGCTCCGTGAAGTTGCGCTTGTCCTCGGGCCGGAACTTCGTGTCCGTGTCACCGGCGGAGCCCGGCCACTCCCAGTCGAGGTCGATCCCGTCGAACACCCCGGCCGCCGCGCCCGCGCCGCCGCGGGTGCCGTCCTGCGGCAGGTTGCCCTTGATGTAGAGGTCGATGCACGACTGGACGAACGCCTTGCGGGAGGCGGGGGTCAGCGCGGCGTCCGAGAAGTGCGTGGACCAGCTCCAACCGCCGAGCGAGATCATCACCTTGAGACCGGGGTGCTTGGCCTTGAGCTCGCGGAGCTGGTTGAAGTTGCCGGCGAGCGGCTGGTCCCAGGTGTCGGCGACCCCGTCCACGGAGTTCTCGGCGTCGAGCGGGCGGGCGTAGTCGGCCCAGGCGTCGGCCTCGCCGGGCACGTTTCCGGTGAAGCACTTGCCCTCGGCGCTGACGTTGCCGAAGGCGTAGTTGATGTGGGTGAGCTTGTCGGCGGAGCCGTTCGCCTCCAGGTCCTGGACCTGGAAGTCCCGTCCGTAGACGCCCCATTGGGTGAAGTAGCCGACCTTCTTGTACGAGCGGTGGTGGCCGCCTGCCGCCTCGCCTTGCGCGGCGCCGGCGGCGGGCGCGAAGGCGGCCAGCAGGGAGAGGGAACAGGCGGCGACGGCCAGTCTGCCGAGCATGCTGCGGCGCATGGGCTTCCTTTGCGGATGCGGGAGCGGGGCGTGAGCGCGTGCGCGGTGCATGCCGGAAACTATTGGTCTGGACCAGGCCGGTCAAGGGGGCGGCGGAAACTCGCGCACCGCGGGCCGTGCCATGAGCCGTGTCACGGGTGGCGTCGGGCGCGTGGCACCACTGGTCTCGCGGCCGGTCCCAGGGCCGGTCTCACGGCCGGGGTTCGCGGTCGGTCCCACGGCCGGTCCCATGGCCGGGGTTCGCGGTCGGTCCCACGGCCGGTCCCACGATCGGCCTCACGGTCGGGTTACGGGAGGCTCCACTGGCCGACGTCGTCGGCGAGGCCGCCGTTCAGCGCGAACTGGACCGCCGCCGGGGTGGCGTCCTGCGGCAGCCGGAAGGTGACGAAGCCCTCGGCCGAGCCGCCGGGGTCCAGGGTGACGGTGTCCGGGAAGGACTCCCCGGCCGTCGTCGGGCTGTTGAGGCCGGAGAACCGCTTCCCGGCGGTGTCCAGCAGGTGCGCGGCCGGAGCGGGGGAGTCCTTGTACACGGCCGTCCCGGTGTTCTCCAGGCGGAACCGGACCGCCAGCAGCCGCGTCGAGGCGTCGGGCGCCGGACCTTGTGCATCGGCCGGGCTCGCCGGGTCCACCACCTGGACCAGGGTGACGTCGAGCCGCTGGCCGGGCTCGCTCCCGGCGAGGGAGACGGTCTCGCCCGAGCCACCGGGCGCCGCGCCGAGCAGCGCCGGGCCGAACACCGCGAGCACGAGCGCGGCCGCAGCGCCGCGCAGACGGCGCCGGGCCAGCGGGGCACGCGCTGATCCACCGATCACCCTCTCCACGATCCTCCCCGGCCCAGGGTCCCGCCACCTGCACGGTAGGCCCGGTAATTCGATGGAGCCCGGGGCAGGGCCCATGACATGTTTGGTCCACCGAAGGGGCGTAGCTCAGCCGGCCAGAGCAACGGTCTCCAAAACCGTCTGTCGCAGGTTCGAATCCTGCCGCCCCTGCCACCGGTCCCCGCGGACCTGCGTCGGGCCGGACCTCTCAGGGGTCCGGCCCGACGGCATGTCAGGCCTGGTCCGCGCCCGGCCCGTCCGAGGTCTGGGCGGCCCCGTCCTCCTGGTACCCGTACGGGCGGGTGATGATCTCCATCCAGTGCCCGGCCGGGTCCGCGAAGTACACGCCGCGGCCCCCGTCGTTGTGGTTGATCTCGCCGGGGTGCTTCCGGTGCGGATCGGCGTAGTACGCGACCCCCGCCGCCCGGATCTTCTCGAAGGCGGGGTCGAACTCCTCCTCGGAGAGGAGGAACGCGTAGTGCTGCGGGGTGATGGACTCAGCGGGGATGGTCGCGAAGTCCAGGGTGACGCCGTTGGCGGTCTCAACCGGGATGAAGGGGCCCGCCTCGGCCCCGACGCGCAGACCGAGGACGTGCGCCAGGAATTCCGCGGACTCCCGGTTGTCACGGGAGTGGACGATCGTGTGATTCAGTGCGACGGACATGGGTGAATGCCTCCGAAAGGCACTTCGCGGCGACCTCCATGCCTCACCCAGCCGGTGACCGACACGCGATGCCGCGCTCACGATGCTAGACAGCCCTCCCTCTCCAAGTCCACCCGGCCCCGGCTCCGCCCCCGGCCCCGGCCCCGGCCCCCGGACCCGGCTCCACCCGACGGCGGTCGCCTCCACGCAGCTCCACCCGGCCCCGGCCCCGGCCCCCGTACCCGGCTCCGCCCGGCGCCGGCCGCCTCCACGCAGCTCCACCCGGCCCCGGTCGGGGCCGCCCGCTGCCTCGCTCTTCAGTCGACGTGCTCGCGGTAGCGGTCGATCACCTCCCGTAGGACCTCCGCGCCGTCCCGGGCCCACAGGCCCGGGCTGAATATCTCCACCTCGACCGGGCCCCGGTATCCGGCCGCGTCCGCCATCCGGCGAAAGCCCCGCAGGTCGATGGAGCCGTCGCCCAGCTGTCCGCGCCCCAGCAGCACGCCTTCGGGGAGCGGAGTCACCCAGTCGGCCACCTGGACGGACACGATCTGCCCGCCCTCGCCCGCCCGGAGCAGATCCGCCGGCAGTCGCTCGTCCCACCACAGGTGGTACGAGTCGGCCACCACCCCCACCTGCTCCGCGGGGAACTGCTCGGCCAGGTCCAGGGCCTGCCCGAGCGTGGAGACCACGCACCGGTCCGAGGCGAACATCGGGTGCAGCGGTTCGATCCCCAGCCGTATCCCGTGCGCGGCGGCCCACGGCGCCAGCTCGCCGAGGATCCCGGCGATCCGCCCACGCGCCCCCACCAGGTCCCGGTCGCCCGCGGGCAGGCTGCCCGAGACCAGGACCAGTGTGTCCGCGCCCAGTTCGGCCGCCTCCTCCACGGCCCGGCGGTTGTCCTCGAGCGCGGCGGCCCGACCGGCGGGGTCAGCCGCGGTGAAGAAGCCGCCCCGGCAGAGCGAGCTGACCCGCAGCCCCGCACCGGCGACCAGCTTCGCCGTCTCCCGCACCCCGAACGCCCGCACCGGATCCCGCCACAGCCCGACCGCGCCCACCCCCGCCGCCGTGCACCCGGCGACCAGCTCCGGCAGCGACCACTGGCGGATCGTCTCCTGGTTGAGGCTCAGCCGCGCCGGAGCCGGCGCCGCCACGGGCCTCACGACGCCACCCCGTGCACCGCGAGCAGTCCCCGCATCCGGTCCTCGGCACGCTCCGGATCCGGGAACAGCCCCAGCCCGTCGGCCAGTTCGTACGCGGTCGCCAGATGGGCCAGGGGCCGCGCCGTCTCCAGCCCGCCGACCATCCTGAACTCCTCCTGGTACCCGGCCAGCCAGGCCAGCAGCACCACACCCGTCTTGTAGAACCGGGTCGGAGGGGCGAAGAGATGTCTCGACAGGGGGACCGTCGGATCCAGCAGCTCCCGGAAGCCCGCGGCATCCCCCCGGTCCAGGGCCAGCGCCGCCCGGGCCGCTATCGGGGCGATCGGGTCGAAGATGCCCAGCAGCGCGTCGCTGGCCAGCTCCCCGTCCCCCGCTATCAGTTGCGGGTAGTGGTAGTCGTCCCCCGTGTAGCAGCGCACGCCCGCCGGCAGCCGCCGACGGATGTCCACCTCACGCTCGGCGTCCAGCAGCGAGACCTTGATCCCGTCCACCTTCTCCGGACAGTCGGCGATGACCTTCAGGAAGACTTCCGTGGCCGCGTCGAGGTCGTCGTGGCCCCAGTAGCCGGCCAGCGCCGGGTCGAACATCGGCCCCAGCCAGTGCAGTACGACCGGCCGCGCGCTCTGCCGCAGCAGCCGCCCGTACACCTCCAGGTAGTCCTCGGGACCGCGGGCCGAGGCCGCCAGCGCCCGCGAGGCCATCAGGACGGAGCCCGCCCCGCAGGCCTCGACGTGCGCGAGCTGCTCTTCGTACGCGGCGGTGATGGCCGTCAGCGGGTGCGCCCCGTCCGGGGAGAGCTGGTCGGTGCCCGCCCCGCAGACGATCCGGCCGCCGACGGCTCTGGCCTCGGCCGCCGCGCGCCGGATCAGCTCCGCCGCGGCCGGCCAGTCCAGGCCCATGCCGCGCTGCGCCGTGTCCATGGCCTCGGCGACCCCGAGGCCCTGCGACCACAGCCGGTGGCGGAAGGCTAGCGTCGCGTCCCAGTCCACCCCGGGCCCTGCCGCGCCCGGCGGGGTCCGGGGATCGGCGACCACGTGCGCGGCCGAGTAGAACCGCCGGCTGTGCGCCGGGTCGCTGCGCAGCTGTGCGAAGGGATCGGTTTTCGGCGTGTGCAGGCGGTACCCGCCGTCCGCCGAGGGGAGTCGGATGCTCACAGGGTCACCTCCGGCACCGTCAGCCGCCGGCCCTCCGCCGAGGAGCGCAGGCCGAGATCGGCGAGCTGGACCCCGCGGGCCCCGGCCAGCAGGTCCCACCGCCAGGGGTCGCCGAGGACGACATGGCGCAGGAAGAGCTCCCACTGGGCTTTGAAGCCGTTGTCGGCGGGGGCGTTGTCCGGTACCTCCTGCCATTGGGAGCGGAAGGGCTCGGTCTGCGGCAGGTCCGGATTCCACACGGGCCTCGGCGTCGCCCCGCGGTGCTGGATGCGGCAGCTCCGCAGCCCGGCGACGGCCGACCCGTGCGTACCGTCCACCTGGAACTCCACCAGCTCGTCGCGGTGCACCCGCACCGCCCAGGAGGAGTTGACCTGGGCGACCGCGCCGCCCTCCAGCTCGAATATTCCGTACGCGGAGTCATCGGCCGTCGCCTCGTACGGCTTGCCGTCCTCGTCCCATCTGCGGCCGATGTGCGTGCGGGTGAGGGCCTGCACCGTACGGACCCGGCCGAACAGCTCGTGCAGCAGGTACTCCCAGTGCGGGAACATGTCGGCGACGATGCCCCCGCCGTCCTGCGCGCGGTAGTTCCACGAGGGCCGCTGGGCGGGCTGCCAGTCCCCCTCGAAGACCCAGTACCCGAACTCCCCGCGCACGGAGAGGATCTCGCCGAAGAACCCGCCCTCGATCAGCCGCCTCAGCTTGAGCAGCCCGGGCAGGAAGAGCTTGTCCTGCACCACGCCGTGCTTGACCCCGGCGGCCGCGGCCAGCCGAGCCAGCTCGAGCGAGGACTCGAAGGTCAGGGAGGTCGGCTTCTCGCAGTAGACGTGCTTTCCGGCCGCTATGGCCTGCCGGACCGCCGTCTCGCGGGCGCTGGTGACCTGGGCGTCGAAGTAGATCTCCACCTCGGGATCGGCCAGGACCGCCGCCAGGTCGGTGCTGACGTGCTCCAGGCCGTGCCGTTCGGCGATCTCCCGCAGGGCCGGCTCCCGGCGCCCCACGAGCACCGGCTCAGGCCACAGCACCGTGCCGTCCCCCAGCGGAAGGCCGCCCTGCTCGCGCAGGGCCAGCAGTGACCTGACCAGGTGCTGCCGGTAGCCCATGCGCCCGGTCACGCCGTTCATCGCGATCTTGATCGTCCTGCGGTCCACGGTGTCCTCCCCGTTCGATATCGTTCGGTGCCGTTCGATGGAAAGCGATAGAAAGCGCTTTCACTCCATTCAGGCTAGAGCCGCGATCGTCTCCAGTGCAAGACACGAACGAGTGATAGAAAGCGCTTGCCGAATCAGGCACCATGGAGATCCACGCACCGGATGAGACGATGATCCGGGAGCAGCAGACACAGCCCGGAGCAGAAGACCGGGAGACAGCAGGAAGGGGGCGGTGCGCCATGGCGGTGACCCTGGCCGAGGTCGCGGTGCGGGCGGGGGTGTCGCCCGCCACGGTCTCGCGCGTGCTCAACGGCGGATATCCGGTGGCGGGCGGCACCCGCACCAGGGTGGAGCGAGCCGTGGAAGAGCTCGGCTACATCGCCAACGGGCCGGCCCGCGCCCTCGCGGCCGCGACCTCCGACCTCGTCGGCGTGCTCGTCCACGATGTCGCGGACAGCTTCTTCGGGATCCTCGCCGGGTCCCTCCAGGGCGCCCTCGCGCCCACCGGCCGCGGTGACGCCCGCCGCCTCGCGGTCGTCTGCAACACCGAAGGGGACCCCGCGGCCGAACTGGCCTACCTGGCCCTGCTGGAAGGCCAGCGGGCCGGCGGGGTCGTCCTCACCGGCGGCGCCGTCGAGGAGCCCGAGCACACCGCCGCGCTCGCCGCCCGCGTGGCCCGGATCGCCGCGACCGGCGCGCCCGTGGTCCTGTGCGGGCGGCCCCCGCTGCCCCTGCCCGCCGACGCCCCGGCCGGACTGCCCGTCGCCACCGTGACGTTCGACGACCACGGCGGCGCCTTCCGTCTCGCCGGGCATCTGCTGGCACTGGGGCACCGGCGCATCGCCTCCGTCGCGGGCCCGCCCGGTCTGAGCTCCACCCGCGAGCGCCTCGCCGGACACCGCGACGCCCTGCTGCGGCACGACCCCGGTCTCGCAGCAGCCTGCGCCGACCTCACCGTGCACGCCCCCTTCACCCGCTCCGCGGGCTACGACGCCACCCGCGAACTGCTGCGCCGCGGCGCCCCCTTCACCGCCGTCACCGCGGCCAACGACACCGTCGCCACCGGAGTCGCCGCAGCCCTGCGCGAGGCCGGTCTGCGCATTCCCGAGGACGTGTCCGTCGCAGGATTCGACGACCTGCCGTTCTGTGTGGACACCGCCCCTGCCCTCACCACCGTCCGCGTGCCCCTGCGCGAGGCGGGCGCGCTCGCCGCCCACCTGGTCACCGGCCGCAGACCGCTGCCCCCGGGCGGGATCACCACCCTGCCCACCGAGCTGATGGTCCGCGCCTCCACCGGTCCCGCCCCCGCCGAGAGGAGCGGCCCGTGAAGTACGCCTTCTCCACCCTCGGCCTGCCCGGGACCGGCCTCGACCGGAGCGCGGCCCTCGCGGCCCACCACGGGTTCGACGGCTTGGAGCTGCGCGCGCATCCCGAGGAGCCCCTGCACCCGGGCAGCCCGCCGGCCGAGCGCACCGCCGGCCGTCGCACCCTCACCGCCGCCGGGGTCCGCGTCCTCGGAGTCGCGGGCTACGCCAAGGTGGCCGCGGCCGGCGCCGACGAGCCGGTCCTCGCCGAATTGCGCGCGCTGGTCCGGCTCGCCGCCGACCTCGAAGCCCCCTACATACGGGTCTTCCCGGGCGGCCGGGACCTGCCCGAGGCGGCCGCCGACGCCAACGCCGTGCGCAGGCTGCGGGCCGCGGCCCCGTTCGCCGAGCGGCACGGCGTGCGGATCCTGCTGGAGACGCACGACTCCCACCGCACCGGGGCGGCCGCCGCCCGGGTCCTGGACCGGGTCGGGCATCCCGGCGCGGGCGCGCTGTGGGACGTACTGCACACCTGGCTCGGTGGCGAGACCCCCGAGCGGTCACGGCAGGCCCTGGCCGCGCACCTCGGCTACGTCCAGGTGAAGGACGTGGCCTCGGCGCAGGAGCTCACCCCGCTCGGGCTCGGCGCCGGAGTGCTGCCGCTGGCCGAGGCGGTGGCCCAGGCCGTGGCCGCGACGGCCGGCGAGGGCTGGCTCTGCTGGGAGTACGAGAAACGCTGGTACCCCGAGGCGGCCGAGCTGCCCGGCCGCCTCGCCCGGGGGCGCGAGCAGCTGGGGCTGCTGGTGGCGGCCGCAGCCCCGGGAGGCCGGCCGGGGTAGGCAGCCCGGGGTAGGCCGGCTGCTCCCGTACGCGACGGCGGCTGGTGGCGGCCGCAGCCCCGGGAGGCCGGCCGGGGTAGGCAGGCCGGGGTAGGCAGGCCGGGGTGGGCAGGCGGCTCCCGTACGCGACGGCCCGCGGACCGGACGGGACCTGACCGAGGCGCGACCAAGATCGAATGTGCAATCCGATCGAAGTAATCAGTTCGGGGCGAGATCCGCGGACCGACCCGGGGTTCCGCTAGGTGCGGATGGTCAGCCGCGGCAGCAGTTCCAGGTGCTGGCGGGGGCTGCCCTGCGGGTTCTCGCCCGACAGGCGTTCCAGCAGCCGGTCCAGCAGCAGGTCCGCCGCACGGGCGCCGACCTCGCGCTTGGCCGGTGCCACCGCCGACAGGGGTACGTCGGCCAGGCCCGCGACCTCGTCGTCGTACGTGATCAGGGCCAGGTCCTCGGGAACCCGCACCCCCCGTGCCTGGAGCCGAGGGATCAGCATGATCGCGTCGGTGTCGCTGTGGATCAGGGCCGCGGTCACCCCGCCCGCCGTCACCGCGTCGCACAGGTACTCCAGCGTCCGGGCGAAGGTGTCCGCGTCCGAGAGCGGGCCCGGCCCGGCGGGCGGCCACGGCGGCGCGGGTTCCAGCCCGAGCGCGGCCACGGCCGCCTCGTACCCGGCCCGCAGCCGCGCCGTGGTCGGCGTGGTCCGGCTGGCCAGCGCGATCCGCCGGTGCCCCAGCCCCACCAGGTGCTGCACCGCCCGGGCCGCGCCGTGCGCATGGTCGGAGGCCACCCGGTCCAGCGCCGCCGCCGGATGTCCCGGCGGCGCCCACCGCTCCACCAGCACGGTCGGAACGGGCAGCTCCACCGTCCAGGCCCCCTCCCCGGGCCCGGGCGACCCGGCCTCCCAGTTCGGGGTCAGCAGCAGCCCGTGCGCCCCGGTGGACAGCAGCCGGTCCGCCTGGGTCCGGTCCTCGCCCGGCAGGTACCGGGTCAGCCCCACCGTCAGCCGCGCACCGCGCGCCTCCACGGCCGCGCGGGCCCCGCGTACGACATCGGCGTAGTAGTACTCGGTGGTCGGCACCACCATCCCGATCACCAGCCCCTCGCCGGCACCGGCCGGAGCCCCCTGCCCGGCGGCGGTGGACAGGGCCGCGGCCGAGGCGCCGGCCTCACCCGCGCCCGCCCGGCCGCCCGCCGGCGCCGATCCCGGCTCCACCCGGCTGATCACCCCGTGCATCCGCTGGATCTCACCCCGCGCCGCCATCGCCTCGATGTCCCGCCGCAGGGTGACGGGGGAGATGCCCAGCTCCTGGGCCAGCTCCGCGACGCGCACACTGCCCCGCGCCCGGACGAGTGCGAGCACCTGGGCCTGACGCTGGTCTACGTGTGGTCTCAAGGGGTCCCCCTGCGGTCTGCCGCTGCCGTCAGCGCCATCATAGACATTCGAACCGATCGATTCGATCGATTCCGATCAACTTGTCATTGACGGCGTGGTCAGAGCGTTCATATATTCGGCGGCGTCCCGCATCTCACGGCCTCACGACCCTCTCTCGGGAGTCAGCGCATGCTCACGCACGACCAGGACGGATTCCGGCGCGCAGACCGCCCCCACCGCATCGTCTCGGGGGCCCTCCACTACTTCCGGGTCCACCCGGACCTGTGGGAGGACCGGCTGAAGCGGCTGCGCGCGATGGGCGCGAACACCGTGGACACCTACGTCCCCTGGAACTTCCACGAGACCGCCCCCGGCAAGGCCGACTTCTCCGGCCCGCGCGACCTCGCCCGCTTCCTGCGCACCGCCCAGGACCTCGGCCTCGACGCCATCGTCCGCCCCGGCCCGTACATCTGCGCCGAATGGGACTTCGGCGGCCTGCCCGCCCGCCTCCTCGCCGTCGACGGCCTCCACCTGCGCTGCTCCGACCCCCGGTTCGAGGCCGAGGTGGACGGCTGGTTCGACCTGGTCGTCCCCGAGCTGCTGCCCCTCCTCGCGAGCCGCGGCGGCCCGGTCGTCGCCGTCCAGATCGAGAACGAGTACGGCTCGTACGGCAACGACAGCCGCTACCGCGCCCACGTCGAGCAGGCGCTGGTCGAACGCGGCGTGGACTGCCTGCTGTTCACCGCCGACGGCCCCGAGGACGCCATGCTCCAGGGCGGCATGCTCCCCGGCCGGCTCGCCACCGCCACCTTCGGAGCCCGGCCCGCCGAACGGCTCGAGGCCCTGCGCCGCTACCAGAAGACCGGCCCGCTCGCCGCGATGGAGTTCTGGATCGGCTGGTTCGACCACTGGGGCGAGGACCACCACGTCCGCTCCGTCGAAGACGCCGCCGCCTCGCTCGACGAACTCCTCGCCACCGGCGCCTCCGTCAACCTCTACATGGCCCACGGCGGCACCAACTTCGGCTTCTGGGCCGGCGCCAACCACACCGGATCCCGCCCGGGGGAGGCCGGCTACCAGCCCACCGTCACCAGCTACGA
This sequence comes from Streptomyces sp. NPDC058525, assembly GCF_042719495.1. NCBI lineage: Bacteria > Bacillati > Actinomycetota > Actinomycetes > Kitasatosporales > Streptomycetaceae > Streptomyces > Streptomyces sp. NPDC058525. The sequence goes on along the minus strand of NZ_JBHXNP010000011.1, from coordinate 82,309 downwards.
CTACGACGCGCCCATCGGCGAAGCCGGCGAACTCACCGCCAAGTTCCACGCGTTCCGCGAGGTCATAGGCAAGTACGTCCCGCTGCCCGACGTCCCGCTGCCCGAGCCGCCGCCGCGGATCACCCCCGCCCTCGCCAGCCCCGCGGGCACCGCCCCGCTGCTCACCTCCCTCGACCCGCTCGCCGGCCCGCCGGTGCTGCGCCCGGCTCCCGAGTCCATGGAGCGCCTCGGCCAGAGCCACGGCATGATCCACTACCGCACCACCATCACCGGCCCGCGCCCCGTCATGCCCGTGAAGATCGACGGCCTCGGCGACCGCGCGTACGTCTTCGCCGACGGAGTGCCGCTGGGCGTGCTCGACCGCAACGCCCCCGACGAGGGACTGGACCTGCCCGTCGGCGAGGCCGGAGTGGTCCTCGACGTCCTGGTCAGGGCGCAGGGCCGGGTCAACTACGGTCCGCTGCTCGACGACCGCAAGGGCATCTGGCGGGGCGTGCGCCACGGCCACCAGCAGCTGTTCGAGTGGGAGATCCGCCCGCTGCCGCTCACGGACCTCACCGGACTCGACTTCGACGCCCCGGCGCCGAGCGCCGCCGCGGAACCCGGCGCCGCCGAAGAGGGCCGGCCCGTCTTCCACCGCTTCACCCACGACCTCGCCGGCGCACCGGCCGACGCCTTCGTGGACATGTCCGACTGGGGGACCGGCCTGGTCTGGCTGAACGGCTTCCTCCTCGGCCACCACGACACCCCGCGCGGCCCGCAGCGCACGCTCTACGCCCCCGGCCCCCTGTGGCGCACGGGACACAACGAGATCATCGTCCTCGAACTGCAGCGCCCCGGCGCCGGACTGCCGCTGCGCGACCGGCCCGACCTGGGCCGCCAGACCGTCGTCACCCTCCAGTGAGAGAGGATCCCCACGTGAAGCGCACGAGCACCCGCCTGGCCGACGGCCGCGAGATCCTCTACTACGACACCGGCGACGGCGCGGCCCGCGCCTTCCCCGACACCCGTCCGCTCGGAGCGCGGGCCACCGCGAGCACCTCCGAGGTCCGCCGCGATCCGCTGCTCGGCGACAGCGTCGTCATCGCCTCCCACCGGCAGGACCGCACCTACCACCCGCCCGCCGACGACTGCCCGCTGTGCCCCTCCACCGAAGGGCGCGCCGGCGAGATCCCGGCCCCCGACTACGAAGTGGCCGTCTTCGAGAACCGGTTCCCCTCCCTCGCCGGAGAGACCGGCCGCTGCGAGGTCATCTGCTTCACCCCAGACCACCGGACCTCCTTCGCCCAGCTCGACGAGGAGCGGGCTGCGCTGGTGCTGGCCGCCTGGACGGACCGCACCGCCGAACTCTCCGCCCGCGACGGAGTCCGGCAGGTCTACTGCTTCGAGAACCGGGGCACCGAGATCGGCGTCACCCTCGCGCACCCGCACGGCCAGATCTACGCCTTCCCCTTCGTCACCCCGCGCACCACCCGGATGCTCGCCACGGTCGCCGCCCACCGGACGCGCACCGGCGGCAACCTCTTCGAGGAGGTGCTGGCCGCCGAACGCGCCGACGGCTCGCGGATCGTCCTGACCGGGGAGCACTGGACCGCCTTCGTGCCCTACGCGGCGCGCTGGCCGTACGAGGTCCACCTCTACCCGCACCAGCGGGTCCCCGACCTGCCCGCCCTGGGCGACGCGGCCCGCGCCGAGTTCCCCCGGATCTACCTCGAACTGCTGCGCCGCTTCGACCGGCTCTTCGGCCGGACCGACCCCACCCCTTACATCTCCGCCTGGCACCAGGCCCCGCTCGGCGCAGGGCGCGAGGACTTCGCGCTGCACCTGGAGCTGTTCACGGTCCGGCGCACCGCGGACAAGCTGAAGTACCTCGCCGGGACCGAATCGGGCATGGAGGCCTATATGAACGACGTCCGGCCCGAGGACGCGGCCGCGCGCCTGCGGGAGGTGGCGACCCCGTGACCGGGACCGCCGAGGAGTTCCGGGAGCTGTACGGCAGCCCGCCCGAGGGGGTCTGGGCGGCGCCGGGGCGGGTCAACCTGATCGGCGAACACACCGACTACAACGACGGCTTCGCCCTGCCCTTCGCGCTCCCGCAGCGCACCGAGGTGGCCGCGGCCCCGCGCACTGACGGGATCATCAGGCTCCACTCCGCCAACACCCGGGCCGGCGTGGTGACCCTCGACCTCGCCGCGCTCGACCCGGCGCACCCTCCGCAGGGCGCGGACAGCTGGGCCGCGTACCCGGCCGGGGTCTTCTGGGCCCTGCTGGATGCTGAGCTTCCGGTCAGGGGAGCCGATCTGCACGTACGGTCCGACGTGCCGACCGGAGCCGGGCTGTCCTCCTCCGCCGCCCTGGAGGTGGCCACCGCACTGGCCCTCGCCGACCTGTACGGGCTCCCGCTCACCCGGCCCGAACTGGCCGCGCTCGCCCGGCGCGCCGAGAACGCGTACGTCGGCGTCCCCTGCGGGGTGATGGACCAGATGGCCTCGGCGTGCGCGACCGAAGGCCACGCCCTCCACCTGGACACCCGCAGCCTCGAACAGCGGCACATCCCCTTCGACTGCGAGGCGGCGGGCCTGCGCCTCCTCGTCATCGACACCCGCGTCAAGCACGCCCTGGCGGACGGGGCCTACGCCCAGCGCCTGGCCTCCTGCCACCGGGCAGCCGAGGCACTCGGCGTACCGGCCCTGCGCGACCTCCCGTACGAGGACCTCGAGGCCGCGCTGGCCCGCCTCGCCGATCCGGTGGTGCGCCGCCGCGTCCGGCACGTGGTCACGGAGAACGAGCGGGTGCTGCGGACCGAGGAGTTGCTGCGGGCCGGGCGGCTGCGGGAGACGGGCCCGCTGCTCACCGAGGGGCACGCCTCGCTGCGCGACGACTACGAGGTCTCCTGCCCGGAACTCGACCTGGCGGTGGCCACGGCCGACGCGGCCGGGGCCCACGGGTCCCGGATGACCGGCGGCGGCTTCGGCGGCTCGGCCCTGGCCCTGATCGACGCGGCCGCCGAACCCACGGTGAGACGAGCCGTCACGGACGCCTTCCGCCGGGCGGGCCACACGCCGCCCCGCATCACCTCGGCGTCCCCTTCGGCGGGAGCCACCCGCCTGGCATAGACCCCGCCCTCGCGCCCTGTACCGCGGACGAGGCCCGGGGCATCGGGGCATCGGGGAGCGGCTCGTCGGCCTCTTCTAGACTGGGCCGACGGCCGGTCAGGCATCGCACGAGTGCGGAGGCACCAATCGCATGCGCTATCTCTCCCTGGGCAGTTCGGGTCTTCAGGTCTCCGCCGTCGGGCTCGGCTGCAACAACTTCGGCGGCCGGCTCGACGCCCAGGCCACCCGCGCCGTCGTCGACGCCGCGCTCGACGCGGGCATCACCCTCCTCGACACCGCCGACATCTACGGCGACCTCGGCGGCTCCGAGAACCACCTCGGGCAGGCCCTCAAGGGCCGCCGGGACCAGGTCGTCCTCGCCACCAAGTTCGGCTACGCGGGCATGGACATGAAGTACGGGCCCGCCGCCGGGTCACGTGGCGGCCGCGCCTACATCCGCAGGGCCCTCGAGGAGTCGCTGCGCCGCCTGCGCACCGACCACATCGACCTGTACCAGCTGCACAGCCCCGACCCGGCCACCCCGATCGCGGAGACCCTCGCCGCGCTCACCGAACTCGTCGCCGAGGGCAAGATCCGCTACATCGGCCACTCGAACCTCACCGGCTGGCAGCTCGCCGAAGCCGCCCACGCCGCCCGCGAGACCGGCTCGGTGCCCTTCGTCTCCGCGCAGAACCAGTGGTCGCTACTGGAGCGCTCGGCCGAGCGCGAACTCGTCCCGGCGGCCCGGCACTACGGCGTCGGCGTGCTCCCGTACTTCCCGCTGGCCAACGGCCTGCTCACCGGCAAGATCCGCCGGGGCGCACCCGTCCCGGCCGGCTCCCGCCTCGAAGGCCGCGACTCCTACCTCACCGACGAGCGCCTCGACGTGGTCGAGGCCCTAGCCGCCCTCGCCGAGAAGCACGACCGCACCGTCCTCGAACTCGCCGTCGGCTGGCTCTCCGCCCAGCCCGGCTGCGCCTCCGTCATTGCCGGAGCCACCTCTCCCGAGCAGGTCCGCGCCAATGCGGCCGTGGCCGACCGCCCGCTGGACGCCGCACTGCTCGCCGAGATCGACGCCGTGGCGCCGGGCGTCCCGGCGTGAAGGGCGTGCTGCGCTGCGCGGTCCTCGACGACTACCAGGAGGCCGCGACCTCGCTCGCCGACTGGTCGCCGGTCGCGGACCGGGTGGAGGTGGTCACGTACTCCGACCACCTCTCCCACGAGGATTGGCTCGCGGCCCGCCTGGCCGACTTCGACATCGTCGTCACCCTGCGCGAACGCCTGGCCTTCCCGGCCTCGCTGCTCGACCGGCTGCCGCGCCTCAAGCTCCTCGTCGCCAGCGGCATGCGCAATTCGGTGATCGACTACGCCGCCGCCGCGCGCAACGGCGTCACCGTCTGCGGCACCGCCAGCTCCTCCACCCCGCCCGTCGAGCTGACCTGGGCCCTGCTGCTGGGCCTGGCCCGCGGGATCGTCCAGGAGAACAACGCCCTGCGCGCGTACGGCCCCTGGCAGAGCACGGTCGGCGCCGACCTCCACGGCCGCCGGCTGGGCCTGCTCGGCCTCGGCAAGATCGGCGGCCGCGTCGCCCGGATCGGGCTCGCCTTCGGCATGGAGGTGGTGGCCTGGAGCCAGAACCTCACCAAGGAGCGGGCCGCGGAGGCCGGCGTCGAGCTCGCCGCCTCCAAGGAGGAACTGATGGCGCGCAGCGACTTCGTCTCCGTCCACCTGGCCCTCGGCGAACGCACCCGCGGCCTGATCGGCGCCGCCGAACTGGCGCTGATGAAGCAGAGCGCCTACCTCGTCAACACCTCCCGCGCGGCCATCGTCGACCAGGACGCGCTCCTCGCGGCCCTGCGCGCGGGCCGCATCGCGGGCGCCGCCCTGGACGTCTTCGACACCGAACCGCTGCCGGGGGACCATCCGCTGCGCACCGCCCCGAGGCTCCTGGCGACCCCGCACCTCGGCTACGTCACCCGGGCCAACTACGCCACGTACTACGGCGAAGCCGTCGAGGACATCCAAGCGTTCCTCGACGGCTCACCCGTACGCGTACTGCCGTAGGCCGGCGCCTCCGTGGTTCTTCCGCTCAGGACGTGATGTCCTTGCGGGAGAACCCCCGGAAGGCGAGGGCGAAGAGCACCAGCGCGTACGACACCGACACCGCCGCCCCCTTGACCATCCCGCCCCACTCCAGCTGCGGCTGCAGGGCGTCCGCCCACGCGAACTGCCAGTGCGCCGGCAGGAACTCGCGCCAGGACCCGAGGGCCGTCACCGCGTCCAGCACGTTGCCGACGATCGTCAGACCGACCGCACCGCCCACCGCGCCCAGCGGCGCGTCCGTCCGCGTGGACAGCCAGAACGCGAGCCCCGCCGTGACCAGCTGCGACACGAAGACGAAGGCAACCGCCAGCGCCAGCCGCGGCACGGTGTCCCCGGCGGCCAGCGCCCCGCCCGTCGGGATCTTCAGCGGCCCCCACCCGTACGCGACCGTGCCCGCCGCCAGCGCCACCACCGGCAGCAGCACCATCGCCGCGAGACTGAAGCCGAGCGCCACCACCAGCTTGCTCCACAGCAGCCGCGCCCGCGGCACCGGTGAGGCCAGCAGATAGCGCAGCGAGGACCAGCTCGCCTCCGAGGCCACCGTGTCCCCGCAGAACAGCGCCACCGGCACCACCAGCAGGAAGCCCGCCGAGACGAACAGGCAGGTCGCCGCGAAGTTCGCGCCGGAGGCCGTCGCGGTGTCGATCAGCGTGATCCGGCCGTTGCCCCCGTCGGGGCCGTCCGGTCCGCCGCCCACCGCGAAGGCGATGAGCATGATGAACGGCAGTGCGGCCAGCACCCCGAACATCACCAGCGTCCGCCGCCTGCGCCACTGCCGCAGCGCCTCCACGCGCAGCGGCAGCGTCCGCCCGGCCTGGTAGCCGGGGGCCACCTCTTGTACGGCGCTCATGCCGAACCTCCGATCAGGGTGAGGAACGCGTCCTCGAGCCGCCGGTGCGGACCCACTCCGCTCACCGGCACCTCCAGCCGCACGAGTTCGGCGATCAGCCCGGCGGCCGTCGCGCCTTCGAGCCGTACGAGGAGCCCGTCGTCGGCGGCCACCACGGAACCCACTCCCTCCAGCGCCGCCACCTTCTCGACGGCCATGTCGTCGACCGGCCCCGCGAGCGACACCAGCAGGGTGTGCCCGCCGCCGGTGATCTCGGCGACCTCTCCGGCCTGCACCAGCCTGCCGCGGTCCATGACCACCAGGTGCGTGCAGGACTGCTCCACCTCGGACAGCAGGTGGCTGGAGACGATGACCGTCCGCCCGCCCGCCGCGTAGCGGATCATCACGTCCCGCATCTCGCGGATCTGCGGCGGGTCCAGACCGTTCGTCGGCTCGTCGAGGATCAGCAGGTCCGGCATGCCGAGCATGGCCTGGGCGATCGCCAGGCGCTGCCGCATGCCCTGCGAGTACGTGCGCACCGCGCGCTCCAGCGCGTCGCCGAGCCCGGCGATCTCCAGGGCCTCCGCCAGGTGCGCGTCCTCGGCCGGGCGGCCGGTGGCCTGCCAGTACAGCTCCAGGTTCGCGCGGCCCGTCAGGTGCGGCAGGAAGCCCGCGCCCTCCACGAAGGCCCCGACCCGCGACAGCACCGGCGCACCGGCCCGCACCGCGTGCCCGAACACCCGGATCTCCCCGGCGTCCGGCGAGATCAGGCCCATCAGCATCCGCAGCGTGGTGGTCTTCCCGGCCCCGTTGGGTCCGAGGAGCCCCAGCACCTGCCCCTTCTCCACCCGGAACGACAGGTCCCGGACCGCGTACCGGTCCTCCGCCTTCGCGTACCGCTTCGTCAGACCGGTGATCTCCAGCGGTACGTCGGCCAGCGCGGGGTCCGGCTGCGCTCCCCGGCCGCCCGTGCCCGCACCGCCCCGGCCGGTCCTGCGGATCCCCAGCAGGGCCGCGGCCAGCGCCGCCGCGCCGAGCGGCAGCCCCCAGGTCCAGGCGGGCAGGCCGGCGGTGGCGGTCCGGACCTCCAGGGCGACGGGCACGGCCAGCGGGCCCTGCGCCGAGACCGTGTAGACGGCCGGGGCCGCCGGGCTCGCGTAGCCCAGGTCGGTCGCGGCGACCACCAGCCGCAGCCGGTGCCCGGCCTCGACGGCGTGGTCGATCGCCGGCAGCCGCAGCTCGACCGAGGTCTCCTGCTGCGCGTTCTCCACCCGGAACGGGGCCACCAGCTGACTCGGCAGCACCTGCGTGCGGCCGTCCGGGCCGACGTCGTACACCTTGCCGAAGAGCACGGCCGAACCGTCCGCGGCCGTCGACCTCACCTTCAGGTTGACGGTCGGCGCCCCGGTGATCCGTACCTCCTCGGCCAGCGGCTGCGATTCGAAGCGGGCGTTCTGCCCGGGGAAGTCCAGTGAGAGCCCGGCTCCGAAGGAGGCGAGCTGCCCGCCGATGCCCGGCAGCGAGGACAGCGCGGGAGGCGCGCCGCCCGCCGGATTGGCGAAGCTCTGCTCGGGGCCGGCCAGGGCGAACTCCCGCGGGTCCGAAGCGAGCCCCGGGTACCGGTCGCCGGTGGCGCCGCGCAGCTGCACCTGGCCGTCGGTCGAGTCGATGCCGCCGGAGCGCGAGACGCGGAAGGCCGGCCCGGTGTCGGCGCCTTCGTCGTCCTTGAGGTGGCGGTCGAACCAGGCCGCCGTCCGGGCCGCCGTCCGGTCGGCCTCGCGCGTGCCGCCGTCGTGTCCGCCCGACGCCCAGTCCACGGAGACGGGCGCGCCGTTCGCCGCGATGGCCTTGGCCATGGAATCGGCCTGGTCCAGCGGGAAGAGGGAGTCGTCCTGGCCCTGCACGATGAGGGTCGGCACCTTGATCCGGGCGCCGACGGCCGACGGGCTGCGCTGCTCCAGCAGCGCCCGGGCTTCGGCATCGGGCTTCCCGGCCACCGCGACCCGCTCGTACATGGCGCACAGCTCGGGCTGGAAGCGCCCGCAGCCGGGGGCGGCGGGCGGTTCGGCCGCCTGCGGGCCCTGCTGCGCGGGCCGCATGCCGCCCGCGGAGCCCGTGGTGAAGAACATCCCGGCCCAGAGCTTCTTGAAGACGCCGTTCGGGAAGAGGGAGTCGGCCAGGTTCCAGTAGGTGATCTGCGGGGCGATGGCGTCCACCCGCCGGTCGTACCCGGCGGCGAGCAGGGCGACCGCCCCGCCGTAGGAGGCGCCGGCCACGCCGACGTGCGGGTCGCCCTCCGCGTCGAGCCGCACCTCGGGCCGGGTGGCGAGCCAGTCGATGAGCCGGGACACGTCCTTGACCTCGTACTCGGGGTCGTTCAGCCCGATCCGGCCGCCGGAGCGGCCGAAGCCGCGGGCCGACCAGGTCAGCACGGCGTACCCGTCGCGGGCCAGCTGCTCGGCCTGGGCGCGCACGTCCTCCTTGCTGCCGCCGAATCCGTGGCCGAGGAGCACAGCGGGACGTTTCTTCGCCCCGCTTCCGCCGTCGCCGGAGCCCTCCGCCGTGAAGTAGGAGGTGTCGATCGCGGCGCCTGGCATGTCCACCACGCGGTCCTCGCGGTGCACGGCAGCGGTGTCGCCGGACGCGGCCGACACGAGCCAGGGCCCGGCTCCCGCGACGACGGCGAGGGCGGCGGCGCCGGCGAACAGGCGGACCCGGCGGCGCCTGGGCAGTCGGAGCTTCATACGGGAACCCTAAACGCACGCCGCCCCGCACCCGAGCCTCCCCAGGGGGATGTCCCCACCTTCCGAAGGAGTACGCCGGCCGCCGCGCATACCGCGTCTGCGGTATGCGGGGTGACCGGATCCCGACCTGCGGGGCGCGCGCCGGGGCGGGAGGATGGCCGCATGCTGCTGGCCGAGGTCGCGCGCGTGTCCCGGGAGGTCGCCGAGACCTCCGCCCGCTCCGGGAAGACCGCCCTGCTCGCGGAGCTGTTCGCCGCCGCGCCCCCGGAGGAGGCCGCGCTGGTGATCTCGTACCTCGCCGGGCGCCTCCCGCAGGGCCGGCCGGGCATCGGCTGGCGCGCGCTGGGGCAGGACGTGGCGCCCGCCCCGGATCCCACCCTGACCGTCCGGGCCGTGGACGCCGCGGTCACCGAGCTGGCCGCCGTCGCGGGCGCGGGATCGCAGGCGGGGCGCCGCCGCATCCTCCAGGACCTGCTGGGCGCGGCCACCGAACCCGAGCAGCGGTTCCTGCGCAGCCTGCTGTCGGGGGAGGTGCGCCAGGGCGCGCTGGACGCGGTGGCCCTGGAGGGCGTGGCCGCGGCCGCCGCGGTGCCGGCCGCGGACCTGCGCCGGGCGGTGATGCTGGACGGCTCGCTGCCCCGGGTCGCGGCGGCCGTGCTGGCCGGGGGCGCGGCGGCGCTCGGCGGGTTCACCCTGCGCGTCGGACAGCCGGTGCAGCCCATGCTGGCGAGCACCGCGAAGTCCGTCGCAGAGGCACTGGCCGCGCTCGGGCCCTGCGCGGTGGAGGAGAAGCTCGACGGGATCCGGGTGCAGGTCCACCGGGAGGGGGACGAGGTACGGGTGTACACGCGCTCCCTCGACGAGATCACCGACCGGCTGCCGGAGGTGGCCGAGCTGGCCCGGTCGCTGCCGGGGGAGCGGTTCATCCTCGACGGAGAGGTCATCGGCCGGTCCGCGGACGGCCGCCCGGTGCCCTTCCAGGAGATCGCGAGCCGGGTCGGCTCCCGCGTGGACGTCGAGGCGGCCCGGCGGACGCTGCCCGTGGCCGCGTACTTCTTCGACGTGCTGGCCGCCGGACCGGACGTGCTGCTCGACCGTCCGGTCCGCGAGCGGTACGAGACCCTCGCCGCCCTGGTGCCCGAGAGCGCCCGGGTACGGCGCCTGGTGGTCGAGGATCCGGCGGCGCAGGGCGCGCAGGCGCAGGAGTTCTGGGCCGAGACCCTGCGCCGCGGCCACGAGGGGGTGATGGCCAAGGGCCTCGACTCGGCCTACGCGGCGGGCCGGCGCGGCAAGAACTGGCTCAAGGTGAAACCGGTGCACACCCTGGACCTGGTCGTCCTCGCCGCCGAATGGGGCCACGGGCGGCGCACCGGGCTGCTGTCGAACCTGCACCTGGGCGCCCGGGCCGCCGACGGCGGCTACGCGATGCTCGGCAAGACCTTCAAGGGGCTCACCGACGAGATGCTGCGCTGGCAGACCCGCGCGCTGACCGCCCTCGCCACCTCGGACGACGGCTTCACCGTGCGGGTGCGGCCCGAACTCGTGGTGGAGATCGCCTACGACGGCCTGCAGCGCTCCTCCCGCTATCCCGCCGGGGTCGCGCTGCGCTTCGCACGGGTGCTCAGGCACCGCCCGGACAAGAGCGCGGGGCAGGCCGACACGGTGGACACGGTGCTCGCGGGCGGCAGCGCGGGCTAGGAGAGCGGGCCGGAGGAGGGGGGTTTTGCCTCAGAGGCAACACGGATTGCCTTGTAGGCAAGTCTCTGGCTCAATCGTGGCATGAACCCCGGTCCTGCCCCCGAGGAAGCGGGCGACGAGCTGCCCGCCGTGGCCCCGCAACTGCGTGACCTGCGCCGCCGCGCCGGACTCACCCTGGAAGCGGCCGCCGCGCGGGCCAGACTCTCGCCCGCCCACCTGTCCCGCCTGGAGACCGGCCGGCGCCAGCCCTCGCTGCCGTTGCTGCTCGCGCTCGCCCGCACCTACGGTACGACGGTCTCCGAGCTGCTCGGCGAGACCCCGGCCGTCGCCGACCCCATCGTACGGGCCGGCGGTCCCGGGGCCCGCGAGGCCGACGGCTGGACGTACTGGCAGGCGGGCGGCTCCGGGCGCGGGATGCAGGCCCTGCGCGTGCACGTCCCGCAGGGCCGCGGCCCGGGCGAGCTGGTGCGCGTACATCCCGGCGAGGAGTGGCTGTACGTGCTCGGCGGCCGGCTGCGGCTGCACCTGGGGGAGGCCGAGCACCTCCTGGACCCCGGTGACAGCGCCCACTTCGACTCGCTGACCCCGCACCGCATCGCGGGGGCCGACCCCGGCGGCGCGGACCTGCTGTTCGTCCACACCCTGCTGCAGAGCAGCCTCGCCGGGCTGTGCCTGGGCGGCGCGGCCACCACACACCACCGATAGCCGAGGAGACGCATCCATGTCAGAGGGACAGGAGCCCGTCACCACCGTGCGGGCGCGCATCGAGAGCAAGTTCCCGCGCGGTCTGGTGATCCGGCTGATCGCCTACTTGTTCGTGGGCCATCTTTTCGCCTTCTTCGTCTACCTGCTCTTCGTCCTGGGCGCCGAGAACCAGTGACGCCGCCGGGCGCCGGGGCCCGGGCCGTACGACTGCGGCCGCACGACTATGGAAACGTCCAGGTCCTGTGGCTACCCTCCGCGCATGATTTCCACGGTTGTCTGGGGTACCGGCAACGTCGGCCGTTTGGCCATCCGCGCCGTCGAGGCCCATCCAGCGCTGAAACTCTCCGCAGTCATCGTCCACAATCCAGCCAAGGTCGGCCGCGACGCGGGTGAACTCGGCGGACTCGACCACCTGTCGGGGGTCAAGGCCACCGACGACATCGACGCCGTCCTGGCCGCCCGGCCCCGGGCCGTGGTGTACGCCGCGTCCGGCGACGTCCGGCCCGACGACGCCCTCGCCGACATCACCCGCGCGATCCGGGCCGGCGCGGTCGTCGTCAGCCCGGCGCTCTACCCGCTGTACGACCACCGCAGCGCCCCGCCCGAGTTCCGCGATCCCGTCCTGGCGGCCATCGCGGAGGGCGGCGGCTCGCTCTTCGCCTCCGGCGTCGACCCCGGCTGGGGCAACGACGTCCTCCCGCTCCTGCTCAGCGGCCTGGGCACGACGATCGACGCCATCCGCTGCCAGGAGATCTTCGACTACTCCACCTACGACCAGCCGGACTCCGTCCGCTACCTCGTCGGCATGGGCCAGCCCATGGACTACGAGCCGATGATGCTCATGCCCTCGATCCCGACCATGGTGTGGGGCGGGCAGATACGCATGATGGCCCGCGCCCTCGGCGTGGAACTGGACGAGATCCGCGAGACGGTGGACCGGCGCGCCCTCGACACCACCGTCACCACCCGCACGATGGGCGCGTTCGAGGCCGGCACCCAGGGAGCCATCCGCTTCGAGGTGCAGGGCATCGTCGAGGGCGAACCGCGCATCGTCATCGAGCACGTCACCCGCATCCACGCCTCGTGCGCCCCGGACTGGCCCACCCCGCCCGACGGCGGCGACGGCGCCCACCGGGTCGTCATCGAGGGCCGCCCGCGCATCGAGGTCACCGTCGAGGCCGCGGACGAGGGGGAGAACCGCTCGGCGGGCGGCAACGCCACCGCCGTCGGACGCCTGGTGGGCGCCATCGACTGGCTCACCGAGGCGGAACCCGGGCTCTACGACGCCCTGGACGTCCCGCTGCGCCCTGCCATCGGCAAACTCGGAAGGAAGCAGTCATGAGGATCGACATTCCCGAAGGCCAGCACGCGATCGAGTACGTGTGGGGCGACCTGGTCCCCGGCATCGGCATGGCCGCCGCCAACTTCTCGCTGTCCGTGTACGCCCACACCACCCTGGGGCTGCGCGAGTTCGAGGCCGCCCGGCTGCGGGTCGCGCAGATCAACGGCTGCGTCTTCTGCCTGGACTGGCGCACGGAGCTGAAGGGGGAGAAGGTCGAGGAGGAGTTCTCCGACGCCGTCACCGAGTGGCGGACCACGGACCGCTTCGACGAGCGCACCCGGATGTCGGCGGAGTACGCCGAGCGGTTCACCTTGGACCACCACGGGCTCGACGACGAGTTCTGGGAGCGGATGAACGCGCACTACACGCAGCTCGAGATCGTGGAGCTGACGATGAGCATCGGGTCCTGGCTGGTCTTCGGCCGGCTCAACCACGTGCTCGGCCTCGACAGCGTCTGTATGCTGCCGGGTCACTGACATGGGTCCGGGGTCGATCGGATCATCCGATCGGCCCCGGCTGTCGTGCGTGCGGACCTGGCTACAGGTCGGTGGCGATGATCTTCTCGATGTTCCGTTCGGCGAGTGCCGTGATGGTGACGAACGGGTTGACGGTGGTGTTGCCGGGGATCAGCGCGCCGTCGATGACGTACAGGCCGCTGTAGCCGTGCAGGCGGCCGTAGTTGTCGGTGGCCTTGTTCAGGACCGCGCCGCCGAGCGGGTGGTAGGTGAGGTGGTCGCCCCAGATCTTGTTGGTGCCGAACAGGTCGGTCCGGTAGATCGTCCCCTCCTTCGAGTTGATCTTGTCGAAGATGGTCTTGGCCATGTCGATGGACGGCTGCTTCCAGGCCGTCTGCCAGTTGAGGTCGACCTTGCCCGCGGCCGCGTTCCAGGAGAACTGGGCGCGGTGCGGGTTCTTGGTGATCGAGAGGTAGAAGGAGGCGTACGTCTCGATGCCGGTCGGGAGCGGGGCCACCTCGGCGAACGCACCGCCCGCGTCCCAGTTGTCGATGCCGCCGCAGGGGATGGCCGCCTGCACCTTGCCGGTCGCGTCCCACATGTGGTTGGCGCGGCCGCACATGACGTTGCCGTTCTCGCCCCAGCCCTTGCCGATCTCGTCGTTCAGGTTCGGCAGGACGCCGGTGGCCTTGAGCCTGACGAGGAGCTTGCTGGTGCCGACGCTGCCGGCGGCGAAGAAGACCCGGTCGGAGGTCACGGTCTTGGTGGCGGTGACGCTGCCGTCGGTGGACAGCTGGTTGATGGTGACGGTGTAGCCGCCGCCGGAGGCCGGGGCGACCGAGGTGACCTGGTGCAGGGGGGAGATGGAGACCTTGCCCGTGGCCTTGGCGGCCGCGATGTAGGTCTGCTGGAGCGACTTCTTGCCGTGGTTGTTGCCGTAGAGGATCTCGCCGTCTACCGCGGACTTGGGGACGGTGCCGGCCGCTTCCTGCTTCATGTAGTCCCAGTCATACACGTCGGGGACGAAGACGAAGGGGAATCCGGAGCGCTGGGCGTGCTTGCGGCCGACGCGGGCGTACTGGTAGCAGGCGACGGTGTCGAACCAGGCCGGGTCGATCAGGCCCACGCCGAGCCCCGCGTTGGCGCGGGGGTAGTAGGTGTCGTACATCTCGTCGGCGTTCACCGACGGCAGGACGGAGCTGAAGTTCGCCCGCTTGGGGGTGACGGCCATGCCTCCGTTGACGAGCGAGCCACCGCCGACCCCGCGGCCCTGGTAGACGATGATGCCGCCCATTTCCTCGGCGTCGAGGATGCCCGTGTACTTGGGGACGTTCTTGTCGATCGGGAATCCGAGGAAATTGCTGAGCGGCGCCTTGGTCTTGGTGCGCAGCCAGTAGGAGCGGTAGTCGGGTTTGGTGGTGTGGGCGAAGATCTTGCCGTCGGTGCCCGGGGTGTCCCAGGCCATGCCCATCTCGATCATGTGGACGTCGACACCGGCCTGGGCCAGGCGCAGGGCGGCGACGGATCCGCCGTATCCGGTGCCGATGATCAGGACCGGGACGCGGGCCCCGTCGCCGATGGCGGCGGCTGTGGTGGCGGAGGTGTGCGCCGCATGAGCGGAAGTGACTTGTGCAGAGAGGGCCACGGCCCCCAAAATAGAACCTGTTCTCGCAAGGAATCCGCGACGGGAAAATCCGTCGGAGCCGTTGGAACCGTTTCTGGGCACGCCATTGTCACTCATGTGACGTTCCTCACTCTCGGCTGAATGAGAACGAGTTCTACTGCTAGGTGCGTGTGAAGTCACTAGATACCTCGGGGTAACTTCGTAACTTCAAGCCGGTCGTGTCACAGAAGTCGCGGCCTCGGGGCGCCGTACCCAGCCCAGGACCAGCAAGGATGCGACCGCGGCGAACGCGCACCAGGTGGAGGCGAATTCCAGCCTCCACAGCGCCGCGCAGACCACGGCGCCCGCGCCCAGCACGGCCCCGAGCAGCCGCAGCCGCCGGTCGCCGGCGAGCAGCAGGGCGCCGAGCGTCGCGAACAGATAGCCCGCCACGACGAGCGGGGCGTAGGGGACGTCCACGCCGTAGCCGACCGTGCGACCGCGGATCTCCGCGGTCACCGGCCGGGTCGCGAGGCCGTACGCGAGGACCGCACCGGTGGCGAGGCCGACCGCCACCGGCCCCCACAGGCGGCGCCGGGACCCAGGCGCGGCCGCGAGCAGTACCCCGAGCGGCACCCAGACGGCCAGCAGCGGGAAGGCGACCACGGCCCAGGCGGTGGCCGCCGGTGAACAGCCGCCGCCCGAACTCCAGACGGCGGCCTCGATCAGCTGGTGTGCGCCCAGCAGCAGCGGGAGCGCGGCGACGGGCAGGTCGCGGGCCCGCCCGGCGCGTGCGGTGCGCGCCACGCACACGACGCCCGCGGCGGCGATGACCGTGCCCGCCGTCAGATCGGCCGTCGCGCTCCAGCACATGGCGTCACATCACGGGGCGGCCGGCTGCTGCATGGTCGAGCAGTGGATGCCCCCGCCGCCGCCCATCAGGCGGTCCACGTCGAGCTGGACGACGGTGCGGCCCGGGAAGGCCGCGGCCAGGGCCTGCCGGGCCCCCGCGTCCGTGGCCTGGTCCCCGAACTGGGAGGTGATCACCGCGCCGTTGACGAGGTGGAAGTTCAGGTACGAGTCCACGAAGTCGGGGTTGTCGGAGCGCAGGGTCCGCGGCCCGTCCACCCGGATGACCTGGAGCCGGCGGCCCTTGGCGTCGGTGGCGGCGGAGAGGATGGCGAGCTGCTGGCGGGCGTCCTTCGCCCAGATGTCGGTGCGGTCCGCGGGCGGCACCTGGACCATCACCACGCCGGGCCGCACGAACCGGGAGGTGACGTCGATGTGGTCGTCGGTGATGTCCTGCCCCTTGATGCCGGGCGCCCAGATCATCTTGTCGGCGCCGTAGGCGGCGAGCACCTTGGCCTCGACCTGGGCCCGGCTCAGTCCGGGATTGCGGTTCTTGTTGACCAGGCTGCTCTCGGTGGCCATCACGGTCCCGTCGCCGTCGGTCTCCACCGCGCCGCCCTCGCCCACGAAGTCGGCGACGGTGAAGGGCAGGGACTCGTGTGCGGCGAGCAGCCGGGCCACCTTGGCGTCCTTGCGGTGGGTCTGCTTGCCGCCCCAGCCGTTGAAGTTCAGGCCGATCGCGTCCATGGCCCCGGCTCCGTCGAGGCGGAACACGGCGGCGGAGTCCCGCATCCAGAGGTCGTCGACCGGTATCGAGGAGATGACGGTGACGGCGGAGCCGCACCGGGCCCGCGCGGTGGCGGCCGCGCTCTCGTCCGCCGCGCACATCAGCACCGGCTCGTAGCGGGCGGCGGTGCGGGCGATCAGGGCGATGTCCTGCTGGATGCCGGCGAGGTCGCGCCCCCAGATCGTGCGGCTGGAGGGCCAGGCCATCCAGGTGCGGACGTGCCGTACGTCGTCGAGCGGCACGCGCATCCGCCCGGCGACGCTCGCGGCGGACTGAGCGGACTGAGCGGACTGAGCGGACTGAGCGGACTGAGCGGACTGAGCGGACTGAGCGAACTGAGCGGACTGGGCGGGCTGAGCGGCGTGGGCGGCCTGCCCGCCGGCGAGGGTTCCGAGGGCGAGTCCGGCCGCCCCGGCGCCCGCCGATCGCAGCACGGTTCTACGGCTTGGGTTCATGCGAACCTCCGAAGGAGGGATGGATGAGAGGCAGCGGCACTGTGGCATTGACTGAAAATTCAGTCAAGCCTCCCGGGGTCCGGACTCCGCCCTCCGCGGAGGCTCCAGGGGCGGCGCGCCCACCGCGCACTGGGTGCGGCACTGCGGGTGCGCCGCGCCGGGCGCGGGGGTCCGTACGGTCGCCCACGCCACCGCCGCCCCGACCACCAGCACCCCCGCGCACCAGGGCATGGCCCGCCCGAAGGCCGCGTCGAACTGCTCCGCCGAGCGGTACGCCTCGGGTCCCATTGCGGCCAGCAGCGGGAGCGCGGCCACCGCGAGCAGCCCGGCCGCCCGCGCCGCGGCGTTGTTGATGCCGCTCGCCAGCCCCGCCCGGCCCGGGTCCACCGAGGCCAGCACGGTCGCCGTGAGCGGGGCCACCAGGATCACCATGCCCGCGCCCATCACCAGCATCGCGGGCAGCACGTCCGCCGCGTACGAGGCGTCCGGCCCCACCCGCAGCATCAGCAGCGTCCCGGCCGCGCACATCAGAGGCCCCACGGTGAGCGGGATGCGCGGCCCGATCCGCTCCCCGATCTCCCCGGAGCGGGCGGACAGCAGCAGCATCAGCACGGTCGTCGGCAGCAGCGCGGCGCCGGCTGCCAGCGCGGAGTACCCGGACACCACCTGGAGCTGGAGCACGACGAGGAAGAAGAACCCGCCGAAGGCCGCGTACACGCACAGGGTGACCAGGTTGACGGCGGTGAACTGCCGGGAGGCGAACATCTCCGGCGGCACCATCGGATCGGCCCGCCGCCGCTCCACGTACACGAACGATCCGGCCAGCAGTACGCCGCCCACCGCCGCGGCGATCACCGGCGCGGAGGCGGTCCGGGCCTCGATCAGCGCGTAGGTGAGCAGGGCGAGGGAGGCCGCGCCCAGCAGCGCGCCGGCCACGTCGAACCGCCCGTGCGCCTGCGGATCGCGCGATTCCGGTACGTGCCGCAGTGCCACCGGGACGCACAGCGCGGCCAGCGGCACGTTCAGCAGGAACACCCAGCGCCAGCCGGGCCCGTCCACCAGCCAGCCGCCGAGGAACGGCCCCACGGCCGCCCCCACCCCGCCCAGCCCCGACCACAGGCCCACCGCCCGGGCCCGGTCCTCCGAGCGGATCGAGCCCTGGATCAGGGCGAGCGAACCGGGTGTCAGGAGGGCCCCGCCGATGCCCTGCAGGGCCCGGGAGGCCACCAGCACCCCGGCGTTGGGCGCGATGCCGCACAGCAGCGAGCCCACCGCGAACCACACCACGCCGAGGACGAAGATCCGCCGGCGCCCGAAGCGGTCGCCGAGCGCCCCGCCGACCAGGATCAGCCCCGCCAGGGTCAGCAGATAGGCGTTGACCGTCCACTGGAGGACGGCGAGATCGGCGTCGAGGTCCTCGCCGATCCGGGGGAGGGCGACGTTGACCACGGTCGAGTCGAGCATGGCCATGCTCGACCCGAGCACCGTGGTGAGCAGGATCCAGCGGCCCCGCGCGGACGCGAGCGGGACACCGGGCTCGGCCGGCCGGGCGGGTGTGCTCATGACTCAAGGCTGGCCCTGGCGGAAGCCGGGGGCCACCGGGCGGGGACCGGCGCCAAGGTGCGGCGCCACGGTACGGCTCAATAGGCACTCTTGTAATGGACATGCCGTTGATTCACCATGACCCGCGCACATCACGCACATCACGCACCCTCTTCCCGCACAACCTGCACACGGCGTACGAGGAGACAACACGTGGCTCAACGCAACAGGCGTTCCTTACGCGCGGCGCTCGCCGCCCTCACCTCGATCCTGCTCTTACCCCTCGGCGCGGGCGTCGCCGCGGCCGCGCCCGAACCCGGTCCCACCCCCGGCGCGGCCGAACGCAAGATCGAACCCAAGCTCCGCGCCCAGCTCGACGGCTCCGACAAGGCCGCCTTCTGGGTCTACCTCGACAGCGCCGCCGACCTCACCGCCGCGGCCAGGCAGCAGACCCGCGCCGCCAAGGCCGAGACCGTGCTCCGGACCAAGCAGGAGCACGCCGCGCGCAGCCAGGCCGACGTGGTCAAGGCCCTCGAAGGCGCGAAGGCCGAGTACACCTCGTACTGGATCGTGAACGCCGTCCGCGTCGTCGGCACCCAGAAGCTCGCCGGGGCCCTCGCGCAGCGCCCCGAGGTGTCCCGGATCGCCGCCGACGACAAGATCGAGCTGCCCAAGCCCGCCGAGGGCAAGCGGGAGCAGGCCCTCGCCGACGCCGTCGAATGGAACATCGACCGCATCAAGGCCCCGCAGTTCTGGGAGCAGGCCGGAGTGCGCGGCGAGGGCATCGTCGTCGCCAACATCGACAGCGGCGTGGACTACACCCACCCCGCCGTGAACGGCCAGTACCGCGGCAAGAACGCCGACGGCAGCTACAGCCACGCCTACAACTGGTTCGACCCCGCCGGGATCTGCGCCGCGGCCGCGCCGTGCGACAACAACGACCACGGCACCCACACGATGGGCACGATGGTCGGCGACGACGGCGGCGCCAACAAGATCGGTGTCGCCCCGGGCGCCAAGTGGATCGCCGCCAAGGGCTGCGAGTCCAACTCCTGCTCCGAGGCCTCCCTGCTCGCCTCCGGCCAGTGGATCGTCGCCCCGACCGACGCGAACGGCCAGAACCCGCGGCCCGACCTCGCCCCGCACGTCGTCAACAACTCCTGGGGCGGCCCGGGCGGCGACACCTGGTACCAGGAGATCGTCGACACCTGGCGGGCGGCCGGCATCTTCCCGGCCTTCTCCAACGGCAACTCCGGACCCGGCTGCTCCACCAGCGGCTCACCCGGTGACTACGCGAGCTCCTACAGCTCCGGCGCCTTCGACATCAACAACGCGATCGCCTCGTTCTCCTCGCGCGGCGCCGCCGCCGGCGGCCTCGTCAAGCCGAACATCGCCGCCCCGGGCGTGAACGTGCGCTCCTCCGTCCCCGGCGGCGCCTACGAGGCCTTCTCCGGCACCTCCATGGCCTCGCCGCACACCGCGGCCACCGTGGCCCTGCTCTGGTCCGCCGCGCCCGCCCTCGAAGGCGACATCGCGCAGACCGAGGCACTGCTCGACGGCACCGCCCAGGACACCGACAGCGCCCAGTGCGGCGGCACCGCCGCCGACAACAACGTCTTCGGCGAGGGCAGGCTCGACGCCCTCGCGGCCCTGAACGCCGCCCCGCGCGGCGCGATCGGCGCGCTCGCCGGCACCGTCCGCTCCGACGGCGCGCCGGTCGCGGGCGCAACGGTCACCGCCGACGGGCCGATCGACCGTACGACGACCACCGCCGCCGACGGCACCTACCGGTTCACCGCCCTCTCGGTGGGCGACTACAGCCTGACCGCCGCCAAGTTCGGCTACGGACCGCAGACCGCCACGGCCACGGTCACCGAGAACTCCACGGCCACCGGCGACTTCACCCTCGTCCAGGCCGCCTCCGGCAAGCTCACCGGCACGGTCACCGCCGCCTCCGGACCCGCGGCGGGCGCCTCCGTCACCATCGCGGACACCCCCGTGACCGCGACCACCGACGCACAGGGCCGCTTCGAGGTCACCCTGCCGCACGGCAGCTACGACGTGCGGGCCACCCACCCGTCCCGCTGCGTCACCGGCGGCTCCGCCCGGGCCACCGTCGCGGGTGACACCACCGTCACGGTGAACCTGCCCGAACGCACCGACGGCTACGGCTACGCCTGCGCCACCACGACCGACCGCCCGTACACCCCGGGCAGCCGGCAGCTCGCGCTGACCGGCGACAACACCACCGAGCGCGTCGACCTGCCCTTCCCGCTGCCGCTGTACGGCAAGACGTACGGGCAGGCCTGGATCGGCACCAACGGCACCGTCAGCTTCGGCGGCAACAACACCGCCGACATCAACGGCGACCTGCCGAGCACCGCCACCCCGAACGCCGCCCTCTACCCCTTCTGGGACGACCTGGTCGTCGGCGCGGCGGGCAGTGGATCCGGTGTCTTCACCGCCGTCACGGGCACCGCCCCGCACCGCAGCTACGTCATCGAGTGGCGCGAGGTGTCCCACTGGTCCGCCCAGGCCGACAAGTTCTCCTTCTCGGCGTCCATCGGCGAGGACGGCAGCGTCTCCTACGCCTACAAGGGCACCGGCGGCACCGGCATCAAGGGCGGCTCCACGGCCACGGTCGGCGTGGAGAACGCCACCGGCACCGACGCCTTCAAGTACTCCTTCAACACGGCGGTCATCACCGACGGCCTGGGCATCGCCTTCCGCACCACCAAGAGCGGCGTGGTCGCGGGCCGCGTCCTCGACGCCAACGACGGCAACGGAGTCGCGGGCGCCACGGTGACCGTCGGCACCGGCGACTCGGCCGTCTCCGCCACCACGGCGGCGGACGGCGGCTACGTGGTCCAGAGCCCGTCGGGCTCGCGGGCCGTCGCCCTGTCCGCGCCGCAGTACGAGTCCGGGCAGGCGACCGTCGACGTCAAGGCGGCCGACGTGACCACGGTGACGCAGTCCCTGCGCACCGGCCGGGTGACGCCGTCCAAGCCCGCCGTGGAGGTGGTCCTCCAGGCGAACCAGCAGCGGACCCGGACCCTGGACCTGACCAACCCGGGCCTCGGCACGGCCTTCACGGCCACCGAGGACGCGGCCTGGCTGACGGCCACGCCGGGGACCGGGAACCTCCCGACGGGCGCCAAGGCCCCGATCACCCTCGCGGTGGACACGAAGGGACTGACCCCCGGGACGGTCCTGACCGCCGACCTGAAGATCACCTCGGCCAGCGGCCGGACCCCGGTCCTGACCGTCCCGGTCAAGGTCGTCGTACCGCGCTACCAGGTCGCCCTGGACGCGGGCTCCGACTCCGCGGGCACGGACGTCCTCGGCGACGCC
Organism: Streptomyces sp. NPDC058525; assembly: GCF_042719495.1. Taxonomy (NCBI): domain Bacteria; kingdom Bacillati; phylum Actinomycetota; class Actinomycetes; order Kitasatosporales; family Streptomycetaceae; genus Streptomyces; species Streptomyces sp. NPDC058525. The sequence goes on along the minus strand of NZ_JBHXNP010000011.1, from coordinate 60,751 downwards.
TGGTCCCCGGACCGCAAGTACACCGCGGGATCGTACGGCTACCAGGGCAACAGCTCCGCCCGCAGCACCAGCCGCACCATCGCCGGCACGCAGGATCAGCGGCTCTTCCGCAACGCCCGTGAGGGCATGTACGAGTACCGCTTCGACAACGTGCCGAACGGCACCTACACCGTGGAGCTGGGCTTCGCCGAGCTCTCCTCCACCCGGCCCAACAAGCGCGTCTTCGACGTCCTGGCCGAGGGCCAGCAGGTCCTGCCCTCCCTGGACATCGCGCTGGAGGCGGGCACGTACACGGCCCTGACCCGTACCTACACGGTCAAGGTGACGGACGGGGTGCTCAACCTCCGCTTCGTCACGCACAGCGGATTCGGCAAGCCGCTGCTCAACAGCCTGCGGGTGACCGACCGGCCCGACCAGAGCTGACCGCACCACGCGCGGGGCGGGGCGCTCCAGGGCGCCCCGCCCTCCGCGGCGCATTCGGGTGGGCGGCACCCGACTCCGCACCGACGCGCCGGAGAAGCCGCAGCGCCCTCGCTAGCCTGAACGACCATGCAGCTCCTGAGCGACCAGGCCGACGACATCCGGGCCCTCGTGGGCTCCGCGGACCCCGGGGCGGTCTGGGCCGTCGGCGGTCCCGGCGGCGTCCACGCGGCTTCGCACACCTGCGACGGCACGGCCTTCGACGTCGGCGCACTCGCCGCCGTCCTCGCCCTCTGGCCCGCCCTCGGCAGCCTCGTCGAGGAAGGCGCGCTCCGGCTGCACACGCCGCTCTCCGCCTACGGGGACGAGGCCGCAGCCGGGACACCCGCCGGCACCACCGCCCACCACCTGCTCACCCACGCCGACGGGGCCGCCGTCCTCACCCGTCTCGCCGAGCACCTCTCGGGCAGCCCCCTCGCCGAACTCGCCGCGGCCCGGGTCTGGCACCCGCTGGGCATGACCCGCACCCGGTTCGCCGAAGGCGCCGCCCTGCACGCGCCGCTCACCGACCTCGTCCGCTTCCTGAGCCACCTGGCGGCCCCCGCGGACACGGACGGCCCGACGGGCATCACCCGCGCCTGGACGGCCGAGTCCCTGCGCATCCGCACCGGCGAACTGACCCCCGCCCGCGGACTCCTGTGGCACCCAGCCCCGCACGGCGTCTGGGCCCACACCGCCCCCGCGGCCACCGGCCCGGCCCTGTGGGTCTGCCCGGGCCGCCACCGCTGGGCACTGCTCCTGCCGACCCTCCCGCCCGGACGGCCCACCACCCTGCGCTCCACCTTCCGGGACGCGGCCTTCGCCCTGCCCTAGGACCTCTCCGGCGCTCGGAGCGCGGGGTCCGCGGGAGCGACGTACGGTGAAGCCGATGTCACCGCCGCTGACCACGCGAGGACCCCATGCCCGACGCCGTGACCTCCACGCTCGACGCCACGGATGTCGACCTGCTCGACGACCTGTGCCGCGAACTCGCCGAGGCCGCCGACGCGGTCGGTGAGGCCGCCGGCTACGCCTCCGGGCTGGCCCTCGGCGCCCGCCTGCCCGCCACGGCCCTCACCCGGGGCGGTCCGCGCCGGCACGGCTGGCGCACACTGCTGCGGACCCTCAGCGACCCGGCCGGCCTCGGCTGGGCGCCGCGCGGCCGGGGCGTCGCAGCACGGGCCGGGCGGCTGGCGGGGGCGCTGACGGGCCGTGAGAGCCTCGCCGTCAGTGTCGCCGTCTGCGGGCTCAGGGCCCGGATCCGCGCCACGAAGGCCCGCCGCCCCGAACTCCTGCGGGACCCCGCCGCCGCGGCGGTACTCGCGGCCGTCGCGGCGGGCCGCCAGGCCGAGGCCGTCGGCCTCTTCCGGCGGATCGTGCGCGACCGGGGCGCCGAGCACGCCTTCGCCCTGCTGACCCCGGCCTTCGCCGACATCCTGGCCTGGCACGCCCTGACCGACGCCAACCCGTTCAACGACCATGCGGGCTGGCAGGTCGCCACGGGCCGGGCCGTGCCCGCCGCACCGCTCCTCGGACTGGGCGCGGCCTTCCTGGCCTTCTGCGACCGGGGCCCCGGCCTGCCCCCCGGCGGGGCCCGCGAAGCGGCGGCCGACGGGGACATGGCGGAGCCGCCGGGGCCGGCGCCCCGACGGCTGCGCGCGGTCCAGCCGATCGGACCGGACCCGTACCGGCACCCGTACCGGCCCGGCAGCCTGCGCGGCCACGCCGCCGCGCTCCGCTCCCACGCGGTGCGGCTGCGCACGGCGACGGCCGCACCCGCCTGGCGGGTCCCGGACGACGACGCCCTGCGGGCCGAGGTCGCCACCCTCGCCGGCCGCTGCGCCACCGCGGCGAACGGCTTCACGCTGGCGGCGGCCCAGCTCGGCGAGGAGCGCGCGCCGGGCTGAACCGCCGGGCTGAACCGCCGTGCTGGACCGCCGTGCTGGACCGCCGGGCCGCCGGCGCGCCGCGCGGCGGCTAGAGCACCAGGGACAGCAGCAGGACGAAGCCCAGGCCGACCACCGAGATGATGGTCTCCATCACCGACCAGGTCTTCAGGGTCTGCCCGACGGTCATCCCGAAGTACTCCTTGACCAGCCAGAACCCGGCGTCGTTGACATGGCTGAAGAACAGCGAGCCCGCCCCGATCGCCAGGACCAGCAGCGCGGTCTCGGTGGTGGACATGCCCGCGGCGAGCGGGGCCACCAGCCCGGCGGCCGAGATCGTCGCCACCGTCGCGGAGCCCGTGGCGAGGCGGATGGCCACGGCGATCAGCCAGGCCAGCAGGAGGGTCGGGATGGCCCAGTTCTTCGACAGGTCCAGGATCATCTGGCCCACGCCCACGTCGATCAGCGTCTGCTTGAAGCCGCCGCCCGCGCCGACGATCAGCAGGATGCCGGCGATCGGAGCCAGCGACTTCTCGACCGTGGAAGACAGCCGCTCCCTGGTGAACCCGGCCGCCCGGCCCAGGGTGAACATGCCCACCAGCACCGCCGCGAGCAGGGCGATCAGCGGGGAGCCCGCGACGTCGGTGACGCGCTGCACGGCGTTCGCCGGGTCGTTGACCACGATGTCGACCAGGGCCTTGACCAGCATCAGCGCCACCGGCAGCAGTACGGTGAAGACGGTCGCACCGAACCGCGGCCGGTGTTCCAGATCGGCCGAGGGCCGCTGCGGAATCATGTGCTCCGGCGCCGGGATGTCCACCCACCGCGCCGCGTACCGGGCGAACAGCGGCCCGGCGATGATCACGGTGGGTATGGCCACGAGGACACCGAGGCCGAGGGTGACGCCCAGGTTCGCGTGCAGCGCGTCGATGGCGACGAGCGGCCCGGGGTGCGGCGGGATCAGCCCGTGCATCACGGACAGGCCGGCCAGCGCCGGAATGCCGATCCGCATCAGGGAGTAGTTGCCCCGCTTGGCCACCAGCAGCACCACAGGGATCAGCAGCACGATGCCGACCTCGAAGAAGAGCGGCAGCCCGATCACCGAGGCGATCAGCACCATGGCCCAGGGCATGGCCCGGCCCTTGGCCTTGGCCAGGATCGTGTCGACGATCTCGTCCGCGCCGCCCGAGTCCGCCAGCAGTTTGCCGAGGATCGCGCCGAGGGCGATGAGGACGCCCACGCCCGCGACCGTCGAGCCGAGCCCGGCGGTGAAGCTGGTGATCGTCTTGCCCAACGGCGCGCCCGCGAACACCCCGAGGGCGAGCGAGCCGACCGTCAGCGCCAGGAAGGCGTGCAGCTTGAGGCGGGTGATGAGCAGGACGATGACGGCGATGCCCGCGAGCACGGCGATGCCCAGCTGGGTGTTCCCGGCCGAGGTGATCGGTCCGGTGCCTGCCGCCGCCAGTGTCTCGACGCTGAGACCGGTCACGGTGACGTTCCTTCGTTAGTTCTCGGGTGTTTCGTCAGTTCTCGGGCGTGGGGAGCCGGCGCAGGGCGGCCAGTGCCCGTTCGGTGATCTCTTCGGGGGAGCCGGACACGTCGACGGCGAGGCCGAGTTCGTCCTCCTGGAGGGGCTCCAGGGTGGCGAACTGCGAATCCAGCAGCACGGGCGGCATGAAGTGGCCGGTGCGGGCCGCCATCCGGCGCTCGATCAGCGGGCGCTCGCCGGTCAGGTGGACGAAGACCGCCCCGGGAGCCGCGGCGCGCAGCCGGTCGCGGTAGGAGCGCTTGAGCGCCGAGGCCGCGACGAGGCCCCCGTCGAGCCCGGCCCGGGCGCCGATCCAGTCGCCGATGGCGTCGAGCCACGGCCAGCGGTCGGCGTCGTCCAGCGGGGTGCCGGCCGACATCTTGGCGACGTTGGCCGGGGGATGGAACGCGTCGCCCTCCGCGTACGGAAGGGCCAGGGCCTCCGCGAGCAGCCGACCCACGGTCGTCTTGCCCGTACCGGCCACGCCCATCACCACAATGACGCGCTGGGAGCTCACGTCGTACCTCGCTGTCCTCGTCGACATCGGTCCGTGCGGGCACCACTGAAGCCTATTAAGTAGTACTTATTCAAGAGGCGGCCGGTAAAACATCGCATCTTTTGTTCGCCGGGGCGTCACCGTACGCTTACGCCCATGACCACCGAAGGCAGTCCTGGACCGGGACAGGGGCTCCACTCCCACGTACTGGACACCCTCGGGCTCGCGATCACGGCGGGGGAGTACCCGCCCGGCAGCGTGCTGCGCACGGACGAGATCGCCGGGCGTTTCGACGCCTCCCGCACCGTGGTGCGCGAGGTCGTCCGGGTACTGGAGTCCATGAGCCTGGTCGAGTCCCGCCGCAGGGTCGGCGTCACGGTGCGTCCCACCGAGGAGTGGAACGTCTACGACCCCCGGGTCATCCGCTGGCGGCTGGCCGGCACCGACCGGCCCCGGCAGCTGCGCTCCCTCACCGTGCTGCGGTCCGCGATCGAGCCGGTCGCCGCCGGGCTCGCGGCGGCCCGGGCCACGCCCGAGCAGTGCGCCGAGCTGACCGAGGCGGCCCTCGGCATGGTCCGCACCTCGCGCGGCCACCAGCTCGACGGCTACCTGCGCCACGACATCGCCTTCCATCGCGTCGTGCTGAACGCCTCCGGCAACGAGATGTTCGCCCGCCTCGGCGACGTCGTGGCCGAGGTGCTGACCGGGCGCACCGAGCACGCGGTGATGTTCCACGATCCCGATCCGGCGGCCGTCACCCTGCACGTACAGGTGGCCGAGGCGGTCCGGGAGGGCGACGCGGCGCGCGCCGAGGCCCTGACCCGGCAGATCGCCGTCGGCGCCCTCGAAGAGCTGGACGTACTCGCCCCGTAGGGCGCCGCGGCGGACTCACGGATACGACGGGTCGTGCGGGTCGTGCGCGTCGCGCGGTCAGGCGTCGAGCACGGCCAGGTCGAGCTCGCGCAGCCGCTCCGGTTCGGCGACCACGTCGATCTCCGTGATCAGGCCGTCCTCGATGGTGAAGCCGAGGACCAGGAACAGCCGTCCCAGCGGGGCCATCACCAGGCCGGCCGCGCCGCCCACCAGGGCCGGCTGCGTGGCCCGCGCCCGCTGCATGGCCGCCATCGCGCCCCGCGCGACGGTGACCGCGCCGCTGATGAGGACCGGGGCGGGGCTGGGTATGACGGCCTTGTCGGCGCGGAGCACCACGTCGGGGTGGAGCAGCGCGACCAGCGCCTCGAAGTCCCCGCCGCGGGTGGCGGCGAGGAAGGCGTCCACCACGTGGCGCCGGCGGGACGGATCGGCTCCGGCTTGCGGCGCAGCGCCCTTGACCCGGCGGCGGGCGCGGCTCGCGAGCTGCCGGGTGGCGGCCGCGGACCGGTCGAGCATCGGGGCTATGTCCTCGAAGGGCACGGCGAACAGGTCGTGCAGCACGAACGCGAGCCGCTCGGCCGGAGTCAGCCGGTCGAGCACCACCAGCAGCGCCAGCCCGACCGAGTCGGCCAGTACGGCCTCCTGTTCGGGGTCGACCGCCTCCTCGCGGCCGGCCGACGGGTCGGCGGAGTACGTCTCCAGGGAGTCCTCGCGCCGGGTCTCGCGCGTACGCAGCATGTTGAGGCAGATGCGCGCCACGACGGTCGTCAGCCACCCGCCGAGGTTCTCGACCTCACGGGTGTCGGCCCGGTTCAGGCGCAGCCACGCCTCCTGCACCGCGTCCTCGGCCTCGCTGAGCGAGCCGAGCATCCGGTAGGACACCGCTCTGAGATGGGAGCGGTGCTCTTCGAATCGCTCCGTCAGCCGGGACGCGTCGTCCACGGGGCGGGTTCCTTCCTCACGGACGGCCGGCAACGCGGATCAACGGGAAACGCCGCTGCTGGATAATGGCGCTGAGCAGCATAGGCACATGGAGACGCCGGGCACACGTGGTGGTCCGGCAGGAGAGACGGAGCACCGATGGACGTGCAGCACTTCGAGCGGATCACCGCCTTCATCGAGGCGCGGCTCACCCCGCTGTTCGACGCGGAGACGGGCAGCGAGTACGGCTTCGGGATGGACGACACCTCCCGCGCCCTGCGCGCGCTGCGCAACTCCGTGCTCGAAGCCTCCGCCGTCAAGGGCCTCATCGCACAGCGGGAGTCGGCCGAGGCTGCCACGCGGCGCGTCATCGACCAGTCGGTGGAGCACAACTGGGACGTGCTGCGCGGCATCGCCCGCCAGTGGGAGGACCACGCCGACTTCCGCCACGAGTTCAAGCACCACGCGTGGGAACTCGACCACCACCCCGTCGCCGTGGAGAACTGACCGCGCAGGGACCAGGGACGCCCGCAGGACTACTCCGCCGTCTTGCGCGGAACCGTCTGCTGGACCGCCCAGCCGTTGCCGTCGGGGTCGGAGAAGTAGACGAACGAGCCCCAGGGCAGGTCCTGGATCTCCGTGACCTCGATACCGCGGCCGCGCAGGTCCTCGTACGCCTCCTCGATGTCGGTGACGACGACCTGCATGTTGTCCAGGGAGCCCGGGGTCATCCGGGTCAGGCCCTTGCCGATCGCGATCGAACAGGCCGAGCCGGGCGGGGTCAGCTGTACGAAGCGGACGTCGTCGCTGACGGTGTGGTCGTGGTCGGCGTTGAAGCCGATCTTCTCGTAGAAGGCTTTGGCCCGGTCGACATCGGTGACGGGCACGGCGACCAGCTCAAGTTTGATGTCCATACCGGCATCATGCTCCAGAGGGGGTCGTCGCGCCGTCCGTAGCCACGTCGGCGGGCGTGTCCGAGGTCGCGAACTGGGTGCGGTACAGCTCCTCGTACCGGCCGCCCGCCGCCAGCAGTTCGGTGTGCGTGCCGCGTTCCACGACCCGGCCGCCCTCGACCACCAGGATCAGATCGGCGGCCTGCACCGTCGACAGCCGGTGCGCGATCACCACCGCGGTCCGGCCCGCCAGGGCCTCGCCCAGCGCCTCCTGCACCGCCGCCTCCGAGGTCGAGTCCAGGTGCGCGGTCGCCTCGTCGAGGATCACCACCCGCTGCCGGGCCAGCAGCAGCCGTGCGATGGTCAGCCGTTGCCGCTCCCCGCCCGACAGGCGGTAGCCGCGCTCCCCGACGACCGTGTCCAGCCCGTCCGGCAGCGAGGCGACGAGGCCGTCCAGACGGGAGCGGCGCAGCGCCTCCCAGACCTCCTCCTCGGAGGCTTCCGGCCGGGCCAGCAGCAGGTTGGCGCGCACCGACTCGTGGAAGAGGTGCCCGTCCTGGGTGACCATGCCGAGCGTCTCGCGGATCGAGTCCGCCGTCAGGTCCCGTACGTCGACCCCGCCGATGCGGACCGCGCCCGCGTCGGCGTCGTACAGCCGCGGCAGCAGCTGCGCGATCGTCGACTTGCCGGCGCCCGAGGAGCCGACCAGGGCGATCATGCGGCCGGGTTCGGCGCGGAACGAGACCTCGTGCAGGACCCGCGTACCGCCCCGGGCGTCGAGGGTGGCGACCTCCTCCAGGGAGGCGAGCGAGACCTTGTCGGGGGAGGGGTAGGCGAAGGAGACCTTGTCGAACTCCACGGCCACCGGCCCGTCCGGCACCGTACGGGCGTCCGGCTTCTGCGCGATGAGCGGCTTCAGGTCGAGGATCTCGAAGACCCGCTCGAAGCTCACCAGCGCGCTCATCACCTCGACGCGGGCCCCGGCGAGCGAGGTCAGCGGCGCGTACAGCCGGGTCAGCAGCAGGGCGAGGGCCACGACGGAACCGGCGTCCAGGCTCCCGCGCAGGGCGTAGTACCCGCCCAGCCCATAGACGAGGGCGAGGGCCAGGGCCGAGACCAGGGTGAGGGCGGTGATGAAGGCGGACTGGGCCATCGCCGTGCGGATCCCGATGTCCCGCACCCGCGCGGCCCGGGCCGCGAACTCCGCGGACTCGTCGGCGGGCCGCCCGAACAGCTTGACCAGCGTCGCGCCGGGCGCGGAGAACCGCTCGGTCATCTGCGTGCCCATCGCCGCGTCCAGCGTCGCGGCCTCCCGCTGCATGGCCGCCATCCGCACGCCCATCCGGCGGGCCGGCAGCACGAACACCGGCAGCAGTACGAGCGCCAGCAGGGTGATCTGCCAGGAGATGCTCAGCATCACCACGAGGGTCAGCAGCAGGGTCACGGTGTTGGAGACGACCCCGGACAGGGTGTTGCTGAACGCCCGCTGGGCGCCGATCACATCGTTGTTGAGCCGGCTGACCAGGGCCCCGGTGCGGGTCCGGGTGAAGAAGGCGACCGGCATCCGCTGCACGTGGTCGAAGACCGCCGTCCGCAGATCGAGGATGAGCCCCTCGCCGAGGGTGGCGGAGAGCCGGCGGGTCAGCAGCGCCAGGCCCGCCTCGGCCACCGCGATCAGCGCGATGAGCAGGGCGAGCCGGGTGACGGTACCGCTGTCCCGGCCGCCGACGATGGCGTCGACGATCCGGCTGGCGAGCACCGGGGTCGCCACCGCGAGCAGCGCCGTGACGATGCTGAGCAGCAGGAAGAGGATGAGCCCGCGGCGGTGCGGGCGGGCGAAGGATGCGACCCGGCGCAGGCTCGCCCGGGATACCGGGCGGCGGTCCTGCTGGGCGTTGATCGCACTGTGCAGCGAGGTCCAGGCGGTGACTTCCATGTCCATGTCCGGAACGTTATGACCTCAACCTAAGTCGAGGTCAAGCATGCCGGCCCTGCGCTCCGACGGGCGTCAACTCCGGCTCGAGCGGCGGAATTTCACGACCTCCGGCCGCTGTCGGTGCCCGGTGTCATCATCGGTCCATGACGCAGGGACCCGAGTCCGTACGCTTCGGCACACATCCCACCGACACCGTCCTGCACCGCTTCGAGCGCTGGGCCCGGGACACCCCCGACGCCCCCGCCCTCGTCGCGGGCCCGGACAGCCTCACCTACGGGCAGCTGGACGCGCGGGCCGGCCGGCTCGCCCGCCGCCTGCTCGCCGAGGGCCTGGCCCCCGGCGCCCGCGTGGCCGTCGGCACCGTCCGCCAGGCCGAGCTGGTCACCGCCCTCCTCGCCGTCCTCAAGGCCGGCGGTGTCTACGCCGTCGTCGACGCCGAGGACCCGCGCACCGGGCGGCGCCAGCTCGCCCGCACCGAGCCCGACCTCCTGCTCACCCGCGCCGCCCACCGGGCAGCCCTCGACGGCGGAACCGGCCTGCGGGTGGTCCGGTTCGGCGCGGAGGAGGCCGACGCGGGCGACGAGCGGTCCGAGGGGGCGCCCGGGCTCCCGGGGGCCGGGCTCGCCGCGCCCGGCCGTACCGCGGCGGTCCTGTTCACCGGGGCCGCCGAGCCGCGCGCCGTCCCCGTGGGCCACGGCCTGCTGCTCGCCGCGTACGAGGCCTGGGCGGAGGCCGTCCGGCCGACCCCGCGCGACCGGCACCTGATCACGGCCCGTACGGACGTCACCGCCTTCGCCGCGGGCTGGACCAGGGCCCTGTGCTCGGGCGGCGCGCTCGTCCTGCCCGCACGCGCGCCCTGGAAGGGCGAGGAGCTCACGGAGACGGTCCGGGCCGAGCAGGTCACCGTGCTCCACGCGGGCCCCGCCGACGTCGTCCACCTGCTGGCCCCGCCGGAGACGCCGCCGCGCCCGTCCGTCCCGCAGCCCCGCCGGGCGCGGGGCGCGGACCTCCCGTCGCTGCGGCTGCTCGCCGTCTCCGGAGACCGGCTCCACCTCGACGACATGGCCGCCCTGCAGACCGTGCTCCGGCCCGGCGTGCGCGTGCTGAACGTGTACGGCACCACCGAGACCGCCGGCACCGGCACCCGGTTCGAACTCCCGCAGCTGCCGGGCCCGCTCGACGGCCCCGAGGAGCGCTCCCTGCTCGGCATCCCCTTCCGCGGCTGCCGGGCCGAGCTGCGGAACGGGGAGATACACCTCACGCCGCCCGGCGGCGGGGACCCGGTGCCCACCGGGGACCTCGGACTGCTCCGCGAGGACGGACTGCTGGAGTTCCGGGGCCGGCTCCGCGACCGGATCGCCCTGCCCGGCCGTTCGCTCGACCCGCACCCCGTCGAATCCGCGATCCGCGGCCACGAGGGCATCGGCGCGGTGATCGTCAACGGCGTGGACGGGGCCCGCGGCCCGCGCAGGCTCGTCGCCTACGCGGCACCGCGGCCCGGAGCACCCGAGTGGCCCCCGGGCCGAGGGCTCCCGGACGTCGAGGAGCTGCGCGAGCACCTGGCGGGGAAAGTGCCCCGGGAGGACATCCCGCTGCGGGTGGTCTCGGTGCGCGCCCTGCCGCGCACCCGGGGCGGGCAGGAGGACCGGGCCGCCCTGCCCCTGCCGATCCTGAGCGCCCCCGCGGCGCGGCCCGCCGGGAGCAAGTCCGTCCGGCCGGCGGCCGGTCCGACCGGTCCGTTCCCCGGCTTCTGGGCCGCGGGCTGCGGGGGCCTGGCGGTGGGCTTGGCCGGCCTGATCCTGACGAAGGTCTTCTGGCCGGGATCGACGGACCTCACCGGCGTACCGCAGCCCTGGGCGTTCCTCTTCTTCCTGCTCTACCTCTTCGAGTGCGTGTCCTTCGGCATCGGCCTGGTCTTCCTGCTCGGCGGCCGCGCCCGGATGCCGCGCCGGGGCCGCGGCCGCAGGCTCACCTCCGCCGCGCATCTGGCGGTGGCGTACCTGCTGATGGCGTGGTGGCCGCAGGACAACTTCTACCGGCTCGCGGCCAAACAGGACTGGCCGCGGCAGGCCGCGCTCGTCTACACCTTCAACATCCCCCTGATGATCGCGGCGGCCGTCGTCGCCGCCTACGTCGTCGCCAAACCGCCGAACCCCTTCGACTTCGACGACTGACCGTGCGCCCGGGCCGCGAACGGCCCGGGCCGCCTACGGGCTCGGCCCGCCGGCGACCCGGTACCGCCTACGGGCTCGGCTCGGGCGGGCCGAACAGCTCGCCGCCCGCCCGGGCCCCGGCCCGGACCAGCGCCTCGGCCGCGTCCAGCGTCCCCGCGTCGTGCGCGGCGACCAGGAAGCCCAGCCACGGCGCGGGTTCGAAGGCGGCCGTCGGGATCGCCGGGACGAACACCGCGCCCAGCGCGGCGCACTCCCGCGCCAGCCCCGCGCACAGCTCGTCCAGCTGGGGCTCGGGCAGCCGCATGCCGAGCTCCACCCGGTCGGCGATCCGTACGAGGTGCCCGGCGCCCCGCAGCTCGTCGAGCCGGGCCGCCACCATGAAGGCGACGGACGGCCCGGTCAGGCGCAGGTTGGCCTCGGTCGGCGCGAGCCGCCCCTCGCCGGCGGTCACGAAGTCCACGTCGAACCAGCCCCGGTAGCCGCCGGCCGCCAGCTCCCGGCCCACCGCCGCTCCGAAGGCGCCGAGCGGCTTCTCCGCCCAGGCGGGCACCACCCCGGGCCCCACCGTGGCCCCCGCGTAGCAGCCGTCCCGTACGTCCATCACCGCCCCGCCGACCTCGTGCACCCGGCCGTCGGCGGCCACGAACCCGTCGTACGTGAGGTCGCGCGGCCCCTCGTCCCCCGCCGGGCCGTGCACGTACTCCTCCACCAGCAGCGGCCCGCGCGGCAGCCGCCGCAGCAGGGCCCGCGACCCGCCCGCCGCCCGGAGCTGCCCGGGACTGACCACCGTGGTGCCCGAACCCCCGACCCCGTGCTCCGACTTGAGCACGCTGCTCTCGCCCGCCCCGGCCCGGGCGGACAGCAGCCGGGCCGCCGCCCACCGGGTGGCGGGCCGCCACTGCGCGGGGAGCACGATGTCCGGATGCCCGCCCTCCGCCAGGATCCGGCCGAACAGCCCGTGCGCCGCCGACTTCGACTCGTACCGCAGCTCCGCGGGCTCCCACGGCCGCCCGGCCAGCCGCCCGAACGGCCGGGTCAGCCCCCACGGTACGAGCGGCAGCCCGGCCCCCGTCAGCCGCGCGGCGAGCGCCGGCCGCTCCCGTACGCGGTCCAGCAGCCCCGGACCCCGCTCGACCAGCCCGTCGTACACCTCCACCCCGGTCCAGCCGAGCTGGCGGCAGACCAGCTCGGTCCAGCCCCGCGGCACCGGCCGGGGCAGCACCAGGGCAGCCGGGCGGGGACTGTAGAAGGCGGCCAGGCAGGCGTAGTGGTGCGCGGCCGCCTGCTCCCGGTCCAGCGTGGCGTCGGCGAACTGGGCGTTGAACTCGGCCACGTTGCCCAGGTGCACGGCCTTGCCGCCCCCGGTCCAGGCTCGTGCCCAGGCGGCGAGCGGGGCGGGGGACACCTCGAAGCGCACCAGCCCGTCGGGGCCACCCGGCGCGGCCACCGCCCCCATCGCCCGGTAGAAGCCGGCCGCGTGCGGATCGGAGTCGATCACCAGCCGGCGCACCCCCAGCTCCGCCGCCCGGCGCAGTACGTCCCGGTACAGCAGCTGCCCCACGCCCCGCCCGATGGCCCGCGGCTCCACGAACAGCAGCCCCAGCGAGGCGTGCGGGGCGGTCCCGTCCAGGGAGGCCAGCCCGAGCACCGTCCCCGCGTCGTCCTCGGCCACGGCGATCCGGCAGGACGCCACGTCAGCGGGCCGGATCCGCAGTTCCCCGGCCCAGGCGGCGAGGGCCTCCGGCCGGTACCCCCAGTACGCCTTCGACCGCATCACCAGCCCCGTCAGAGCCTCCGCCTCGGCCGCCCGCGCGCCCCTGACCTTTGCCAATTGCCGACCTCCCCATGGTCCGCGACAGGGCCGTGCGATAGATTCGGCCAGCCCACGGCACATCATTTCCCACCTACGCGGAGACAGGCTTCTCAATGAGCGACATCATCAACGGACTTGGCCGCACCAGCGCGTACGGCGCCCTCGGCCTCGTGCTGCTGATCCTCGGCATAGTCCTCGTGGACGTGCTGACGCCCGGGAAGCTCCCCAAGCAGATCTGGGAGGAGCGCAACCGGAACGCGGCCCTCTTCCTCAGCTCCGCGCTCCTCGGCATCGGCGGGATCGTGTTCACCTCGATCTGGACCACCTACGAGGACTTCGGCAAGGGCCTGCTGTCGACCGCGGCCTTCGGCCTGCTCGGCCTGATCCTGATGGCCGTGGCCTTCCTGGTGCTCGACCTGGTGACCCCGGGCAAGCTCGGCGCCATCGTCGTCGACCCGGAGCCCCACCCGGCGGTCTGGGTCTCCTCGGCCTGCAACCTGGCCGTGGCCGCGATCGTGGCGGCCTCGATCGCCTGACACCGGCACGAAAGAGAGCGCCGCTCCCCACCGGGAGCGGCGCTCTCTTCCGTGATCGGCGAGGCACGGCTCGGCGCGGCAGGGCACGGCACCCTCTACGCCAGCCCCAGCGCGAACACCGCGAACCCCGCCGCCAGCAGCCCCGCCACGGTCCTGCGCACCGCCGGAGCCGTGCGCCCCTCCCGCGCCGGACCCTCGAACCGCTTCGCGTAGCGGGCGATGACGACCAGCAGCACCGCGAACACCGGCATCCACGCCAGCCGCCCCGCGATCCAGCCCAGGCTGTCCGGCGCCGTCGTCAGCCCCGTCACCCCCGCCACCCCGCCCAGGAACGAACCGGGAACGGCCGCGGCCAGCATGGCCGTCTGGTGCCAGCACAGGATCGTCATCGCGCACAGGTTGACCACGACCACCGGCGCCCACAGGGCGGGCCGCGCCAGCAGCCTCGCCAGCCGGTCGCGCAGCAGGATCGCGGCGCCCGACTGGGCCGCCGCCAGGGCCAGTACGAGCAGCGACGGCGGATGCGAGTTGGTCCGCGCCTCACCCGGCACGCCGACCATCGACGCCGGGTAGTGGAAGACCACGAGCAGCGCCGTGAACAGCAGCGTCCCGCCGACCAGCAGCAGCCGGCCCCCGCGCCGCCCGATCCGCCCCTCACCCCAGCCGACACCCAGCTGGTAGGCGAACAGCCAGCCCGGCAGGATGTTGAGCAGCGACACCCAGCCCGGCACCGAGCCGGCGAGCGGCCCGTAGCGCAGGAAGTCCACCACGGCGACCGAGGCGAGCAGCGGAGCCGCCGCCCAGCCGCCGAGCCGGCCCGCGGCCCGCACGCAGTACGGGGTCAGCGCGGTGATCACCACATACACCCCGACGAACCACAACGGCTGGATCACCAGAGTCGCCCCGGTCCGCAGCGTCGCCTCCGGCACCCCGGCCGCGTACAGCACGGGCGCGGCCAGCGCCCACACCGCCGTGACCCCGAGCACCGGCCGCCCCAGCCGGACGACCCGACCCTTCAGCCACGCACCGGCCGAGCCCGTGCGGCGCCGGAAGGACAGCGCCGAGGCGTAGCCGCCGACCAGGAAGAAGATGCCGAGCATCTGGAGCACCCAGCTCGCCGGGGCCAGTGCGCCGAACTCCGACAGCGGACTGGCGTTGTGCAGGCCGCCGTCGGCGTCGAGGGTGAACCCGCCGAGCAGCCAGTGGCCCGTCGGCACGGCCAGCAGCGCCAGGGCGCGCAGCCCGTCGACCGCCCGGTCGCGATGGGCCGGTGTCCGCCGCTCGATCCGCTCCGCGCCCTGCTTCAGCAGGGTGAGCGTGCCCGTCGCCGTCATCGGACCTCTCCCGCCGCGATCGCGGCGAACGCCGCCAGGGACTGGGTGCCCGGTGCGAAGTAGCCGGTGTGGCCCCGCACATCGGAGGCGGGCACCCGGCGGGCGCCGAAGGCCGCTGAGGTGGGGTCGGCGCCGTGGCCGATCCCGGCGAGCTCGACGTTCGGCACGTCGGCGATCCAGTCGGAGGGTCCGCGGGCCGCCCATACCCGGGCGCCGGTGTGCAGTCCGGCCGCGGTGGCGGCGCGCATGCCGGGCGAGCCGAAGGCCACGATGTCGGCGGCGTCCGTGTGCCGGGCCGCCAGCCCGCAGACCACGGAGCCGTAGCTGTGGCAGAACAGCACCGGGTCGGGTGCGCCGACCGCGTCCAGCCCCGCCGTGAACCGGGCCAGGCGGACCGCCCCGGCCTCGGCCAGCCGGCCGTCGGCCGCGTCCAGGCCGACCCCGACCGGGGTGGTGTATCCGGTCCACGCGATGACCGCGGTGGATGCGCCGGCCGCCGTGCGCAGCGCCCGGGCCATCCCGGCCGGGCCGCTGGCGGCCCCGCGCCGGGCGTCGTGGCGGGTGGCGTCGTTGTCCGACCCCGGCACGATCACCGAGACGTGCGCCGCCCGCTCCAGGTCCCCGAACACCTCGGCGACCTGGCCCCGGCCGCGCGGGTCGAAGGCCAGGATCTGCCGGTCCGGCGCGCCGAGCGAGGCGTAGCGGGCCTCACCCATCGCGGCGATCGCGATGCGATTGGCCTCGTACCGCAGGGGGAGCGGAGCCCCGTCCAGGTTCCCGACCACCAGCGGGTGGGACCGTACGAGCTCCCGCCGCGCGGCCCCGTCCAGCCCGGCGAAGAACCGGGCCACCTCGTACGGGGTCGCGGTCGCCGGATCGGGCAGCGCCCGGCCGGACACCGTGTCGGCCCGCCAGGCGGCGGCGCCGGGCGGCGGCCCGGTGACCGCCCGCTGACTGTCGCCGGAGGCCCACCCCGCGGTCCCCCCGACGACGGCGACCGCCAGCGCGGCCGCGACCATCGTCCTTCCGAAGCGGCGCATGCCCCTTCTCCTCTCCTCGTGACGAGGTGGAAGGTAGGAAGGAGGTACCGGACCGTACGTCGGACCGTGGAGCCAAGTCGGATGTCATACCCCGGTAGGGGGTGGAGGAGAAGCCGCCGTGCTCAGCCGGAGTCGCCCGGCCGCACCACGCCCGCCTCGTACGCGAAGATCACCGCCTGCGCCCGGTCGCGCAGGTCGAGCTTGGCCAGCACCCGCCCGATGTGCGTCTTGACCGTCTGCTCCGCGAGCACCAGATGGCCCGCGATCTCCTGGTTCGACAGCCCGCGCGCGATGAGCTCCAGCACCTCGGTCTCCCGGGGAGTGAGGCCGTTCAGCCGCAGCGCCGGATCCTTGCGCGGCGCAGGACGCTGCTGCACGAAGTCGGCGATCAGCCGCCGCGTCACCGAGGGCGCCAGCAGCGCCTCGCCCGAGGCGACGACCCGTACGGCGGCGATCAGGTCGGCCGGGGGCGCGTCCTTGAGCAGGAACCCGGAGGCGCCGGCGCGCAGCGCCTCGTACACGTAGTCGTCGATGTCGAAGGTGGTCAGCATCAGCACCTTCGGCCGGTGCACCACCCCGGGCGGCGGGTCGAGGAGCTCCCGGGCCGCCGTGAGCCCGTCCATCTCCGGCATCCGCACGTCCATCAGCACCACGTCGGGGTGCGTGGAGCGGGAGACCTGCACTCCCTGCCGGCCGTCGGGCGCCTCGCCCACCACGTCGATGTCGGCCTGCGCCGACAGCAGTGCGGCGAAACCGGCCCGCACCATGGCCTGGTCGTCGACGATGATCACGCGGATGGTCAACTCAAGTCCTCGTCAGGGGTGTTCAGGGGCAGGCGGGCGGCGACCCGGAAGCCGCCGTCGGGCAGCGGACCGGTGTCCAGCGTCCCGCCGGTCAACCGTACGCGCTCCCGCATCCCCACCAGGCCGTGCCCGGTGCCCGAACTCTCCAGCGCCACCACGGCGTCCGGGGCCGGGCCGTTGACCACGAGCACCAGTACCTCGTCCTCGTCCACGGTCACCGAGACCCGGGCCGCGGCCCCGGGCGCGTGCCGGACCACATTGGCGAGCGCCTCCTGCACGATCCGGTACGCCGACAGGTCCACGGCGGGCGGGGCCGCCTCGGCCGCGCCGGTCGCCAGCGACAACTCCACCGGCTGCCCGGCCCGTACGGTCGCCTCCACCAGCTGCTGGATCCGGCCGATCCCCGGCTGCGGGGCCTTCTCGCCCTCGGCCCGCTCCGTACCGTCCCCGCGCAGCACGGTCAGCAGCCGGCGCATTTCGCCCAGCGACTCCCGGGCACTGGCCGCGATCGCCTCGAACTCCTCCCGTACCGGCTCCGGCATGCCCGGCAGCCGGTACGGCGCGGAATCGGCCTGCACGGTGATCACCGACATGTGGTGGGCCACCACGTCGTGCAACTCCCGGGCGATGCGGGTCCGTTCCTCCAGCAGCGTCCGCCGGGCCCGCTCCGCGTCGCTGATGCTCTCCTGCTCGGCGATCCGCTGCTGCGCGTCGCCCAGCCCGCGCAGCGCGCCCGTCAGCGCCAGCACGACCCCGCCGAGCACGAACATCAGCGCGGCGGTGTTCATCGAGCCCGTCGGCTGGAAGAAGCCCAGCACCGCCCCGACCGCGCCGGTGGCCAGCCACACCCCGACCAGGGTCCGGATGGACTCGCGCAGCCCCAGGCACGCCATCAGCAGCAGATAGCCGACGATGACCATCGGCGGCCACGGCCAGACCTGCGACCCCACCCGTTCGGCGTGGGTCAGCAGCATCGCGCCGATGGTGTCGGCGAGCAGGATCACGGCCCAGGCGTGCACGGGCCGGGTCACGGCGAGCAGCAGCGGCACGGTCTGCGCCACGCCCAGCGCGCCCGCCCAGCCGCCGCTCAGCCCGTAGTCGTTGGACAGCACGGTGATGGTCACCGGCAGCAGGGTGACCACGAAGATGCCGACCACGGCGAACGGCAGCATCCGCTGCCAGGCCCTGGGCGCCCGCGCGAACAGGGGCTGGGCCGCCCCGGCGGGCGAGCGCAGCACCACGGCCAGCTGCGCCAGCGCCCCGGGCACCCGGGGCCGGGGCCCGGGGGAGGACGGCGGGACGGTACGGCCGCGTTCGCGGGTCCGGCGCGGCAGCCGGAAACGGGCTTTGTCGCTCATGATCGGGCCAGCCTATGCGCAACGGAACGGGGGGATAGGCTGCTCGCCGGACGATCACGGGGGACGGGGAGCCGGTACGGATGGGTGGGGCGGCCGCGCTGGAGAAGCTGGTCCCGGTGCTGCTGGCCTTCGGCGGCGGGGTCCTGCTGGCCCGCCGAAAGGCCGTTCCGGCCGAGGCCTCCAAGGCGTTCTCCGACTACGCCTTCCTGTTCGCCGTGCCCTGCTACCTCTTCGGCAACATCTACGCCGGCGACCTGGCGGCCCTGTTCGACTGGCGGGCGATCGGCGGCTACGCCGGGGCGGCCGCCCTCGCGGTGGCGGCGGTCGCGGCGACGGCCGTGGCCCACGGGATCCGGGAACCCAGGGCCGTGGCCCTGCGCGTCATGGCGGGGGTCCAGGTGAACACCGCGTACTTCGCCGTCCCCGTCTTCATCACCGTGTTCGGGACGGCGGCCCCGATCTTCCCGATCCTGCTGTTCCAGGTGTGCGTGCTGTCCCTGTCGGTCATCTGCGTGATGGAGCTGGGCCGGGCGGGCGCCGCCGCGGGCGGCCCGGGACGGCGCCTGGCCCGCGCCGTCGGCGCCTCGCTCGCCACCCCGCTGGTCCTCGCCTGCAACGCGGGCATCGTGCTCAACCTGCTGTCCGTGCACGTCCCGGCCGTGGTCCTGGACGGTGCCGCCTTCGTCGGCGACAGCGCCTCCCCGGTGGCCCTGTTCGCCCTAGGCCTCCACCTCGGCGGCCTCGGCCTGCACCTGCGGGGCACCACCCGCGAGGAACTGTCCCTGATCGCCTTCAAATGCCTGGCCTTCCCCCTGCTGACCTGGGTGGTGTGCGGGGCGCTGGTCGGCTTACGGGGCGAGTGGCTCGCGTACCTCGTCCTGCTGGCCGCGATGCCGACCCCGCAGAACCTGTTCATCTTCGCCCAGCGCTACGACGTGGGCGTCGAACTCTCCGCGTCAATAGTGATCAAAACCTCCCTGGCCTCCCTCCTCCTGCTCCCCTTGTGGCTCCACACCGTGGCCTGACGGCGACCCCGGTCGTTGAGGCGGTATGGAACTGCCGACCATCGCGGCGCCGGGCGTCGGGGAACGGGCCGATGCCGTGGCCGATGCCGCGTGCCACCTCTACGACACCGTCGCGCCCTGGCGGACCGGTGCGCCGGGAGGGTGGAGCCGGACCGCCGCCGAGGATGCCGCCGAGGCCATCGAGACCACCGCGCACGCCCTCGCGCACATCGACCCGGAGGCCGAGGTGGTGCTCGCGCCGGTCCATGCCGCGCTCGCCGACCTGCGTCGCAGGCTCGGACTCGCGCCCGCCGACCCGCTGACCGCCGCCGGACTCCCGGCGACCCCGCGCACCGTCGGCAATCCGCGCCGGACGCGGTGGGTCCGGGTGCTCACCCCGCCTTTGCCCCGGCAACCGCCTTCGCGTACAACTTCCTGATGTCGGCGCCGAAGTAGGAGCTGTACGAGGTGTCGGCGGTGTCCCCGCCCGTCTTCCAGCCGCCGATCACCCCGATCACGTCACCGGTCCTGGTGCGGGCGTCGTAGCGGATCAGGAACGGGCCGCCGCTGGTCCCGCCGGGATAGCCCGTGCAGTGGATCCGCAGGAACGAGCCCGGGATCCGGGCGTCCTTGCTGGTGAACTTCGTCGTGCGGTTGACGCACCGGCGCGGGCGGGCCGCCGAGGACGGGTGGCCGATCAGCGTGACCTGCGGATGTGCGTAAGCGGCCCCGGTGACCAGGCGGTTCCCGCCGACCACGCTCTGCACCGGCACTCCGCGGGCGTTCGGCCCCACCTGCGCGAAGGCCACGTCCAGCGCCGCCGCGCGGTCGGGGCCCTGCGACCGGTAGCGCGGGTCGATCCAGATCCGGGAGCGCCCGGCGGCGTCCCGCAGGACGGGGAACATCCCGTACGGCTGGGGTTTCGCGCGCGTGTAGCGCGGTACGAACGCCACCCGCTGGGCGTCCGCGCCGAGCAGGCAGTGTGCCGCGCTGAGGACCAGGTTGCGGCCCGGGGAGGCGACCACGCTCGCGGTGCAGAAGTACCGCCCGGCGCCCTTGACCACGAACATCCGGCCGACGACCGGGATGCCGTCGAAGTTCTGGCCGACGCCGGGCGCCGCGGCGGCCGGCCTCCGGACAGGAGGAGGGGTGGGGGGAGGGGTGGGCGGGGTGGGCGTTGACGGGGGTGCGGGGGCCGGTGGGGTTCCGGTCGTCGGCACGGCGGCCGGCGGGGCCGGCTCCGGCGGGGGCAGCGGGGCGGCCGATGCCATCCGCTCGGGGGTCCAGTAGGCCTGCGCCTCCCGGGCCGACCACCCGCCCGCCGCCGCCTCGGCGCCGGGCAGCGGCCCGGCCGGCAGCAGCAGGGCGGCGACCGCCGCCGCCATCGTCAACGTACGTCGCATGCGGTCTCCTAGAGCGCCTGGGGGAAGCGGAACAACCGGTCGGGGTCGTAGGCACGGCGGACGTCTTGCAGCCGGGAGAGGTTCGGCCCGTAGTAGGCCCCGCGCCAGCCGTCGAGCCGCGGATCGGTGTAGTTCTGGTACGCCCGGCCGCTCGCCCAGGGGCGCAGGTCCTGCCAGAGCCCGTCGAGCCAGGCCCGGTGCCGGTCCACGTCGGCGGCCGTCGCGGACCGCGGCCAGTAGGCGAGGTACTGGGCGAGGAAGGCGCTGTCGCGGTGGACGAAGGCGGTGTCGGAGGGCGCGACCCGGTTCAGGGCGCCGCCGCAGACCCCGTCGAACTGCACCACTCCCATGCCGCCGTGGGGAACCGCGGAGCCGTACCGCCGGACGGCGGCCAGCACCGCGCCGATCGCGGCGTCCGGCAGCCCGGCTCCCGTCCAGAAGTCGGAGCGCGCCGCGTACGAGTCCCGGCCCAGCAGGCCCCGCGGGTCGCGGCCGGGCAGGGTGCCCGGCAGCCGGCACTGCTCGGCGCTGCGCTCCAGGCAGCCGGACAGGGTCCGTACGGTGTCCCCGTAGCTCCGTACGACGCTCCGGCCGTCCCGCACCGGCCGGCCGACCAGGTCCGACAGACGGGTCAGCTGCCGGTCCAGCTCGGCGCGCCCGTCGAGGCAGACCACCCGCACCGCCGGGGGCGGCGCCGCGGATCCGGCCTCGACCGTGAACTCGACCTGGCTCCAGAACGGGTCCGGGAGTCCGGACAGCCAGCGCTGCCAGCCGCGCAGGACCGCCGCCGAGTCCCCGTCGGGCCAGTGGAGTTCCGCGAAGGCGCAGTCGCCCGCCGGGTGGGTGCGCAGCCGGAATTCGGTGACCACCCCGAAGTTGCCGCCCCCGCCGCCCCGCAGGGCCCAGAACAGGTCCGGGTCGCGGTCCCCGGACACCTCGCGGACGGCCCCGTCGGGGGTGACCACCCGGGCGGCGGTGAGCCGGTCGCAGGTGGCCCCGTACGCCCGCGAGGCCAGTCCCAGGCCGCCGCCGAGGGTGAGTCCGGCGATGCCGACGGAGGGGCAGAGCCCGGTCGGGACGGCGAGCCCGCGCCCGGCGAGGGCGGCGTTCACGTCCCCGAGCCGGGCCCCCGCGCCGATCCGTACGCCGTCCCCGTCGACCCCGACCGCGGCCATCGCCCCGACGTCGAGGACCAGCCCGCCGGCGCGGGTCGACCAGCCCGCATAGCCGTGCCCGCCGCCCCGGGCGACCACGGGCGCGGCCGTGCGCCGGGCGAAGTCCAGGCAGGCGGCCACGTCGTCGGCGTGCGCGGGATAGGCCACCGCGGCCGGGGCCACGGAGTCGTACCGGGGCTGGAACAGCTGCCGGGCCTCGGGGTAGTCCGGGTCGCCGGGGAGCACCAGCCGCCCGTCGATGCCGCGTGCGAGCGCGGCGTAGTCGGGGCCGCGGCCGGCCGCGCCCACGGAGGCGAGTGCGGCCGCGGCCGCACTGCCCAGCACCTGGCGCCGACGGAGGCTCATGCCCCCTTCCTGCCACCGCCCGCACCGATCGGCGTGAAGGCGGGCCCCCACACACCGGGCTGACCCCCGAACGGCCCACGGCCGGCCGACGAGGGTCGGCCGGCCGTGGGACCGGTCGGTTCCGGCGAGCCGGCGAGCGGGCGAGCCGGCCGTGGGGCGGGTGGCTGCCGCTGGGTGCCGGTGGCTGCCGGTCGGGCCGGTGCGGGCCGGTGCGGGCCGGTCGGCCCGTGCGGGCTGCGGTCAGTCGGTGCCGAACTCCATCGCGGCGCGGTCGAGCATCTGCTCGTCGTCGCCCTCGGCCTGCCCGCGGGAGGCGATGACCTCGGCGCCGCCCTCCGGCATCGCACCGATCAGCCCCGTGGACGCGGCCTGGGCCGCGCCGATGAGGGTCTCGTGGGTGTTGCCGACGATGCCGAGAGCCGCGTACTGCTCCAGCTTGGCGCGGGAGTCGGCGATGTCGAGGTTGCGCATGGTGAGCTGGCCGATCCGGTCGACCGGGCCGAACGCCGAGTCCTCGGTGCGCTCCATGGACAGCTTGTCCGGGTGGTAGCTGAACGAGGGGCCGGTGGTGTCGAGGATCGAGTAGTCCTCGCCGCGACGCAGCCGCAGGGTGACCTCGCCGGTGACGGCCGCGCCGACCCAGCGCTGGAGCGACTCGCGGATCATCAGGGCCTGCGGGTCGAGCCAGCGGCCCTCGTACATGAGCCGGCCGAGGCGGCGGCCCTCGTTGTGGTACTGGGCGAGGGTGTCCTCGTTGTGGATCGCGTTGACGAGGCGCTCGTACGCGGCGTGCAGCAGGGCCATGCCCGGGGCCTCGTAGATGCCGCGGCTCTTGGCCTCGATGATCCGGTTCTCGATCTGGTCCGACATGCCCAGGCCGTGGCGGCCGCCGACGGCGTTGGCCTCCATGACCAGCTCGACGGGGGAGGCGAACTCCTTGCCGTTGATGGTCACGGGGCGGCCCTGGTCGAAGCCGATGGTCACGTCCTCGGCCGGGATTTCGACCGAGGGGTCCCAGAACCGCACGCCCATGATCGGCTCGACGGTCTCCACGCCGGTGTCCAGGTGCTCCAGGGTCTTGGCCTCGTGGGTGGCGCCCCAGATGTTGGCGTCGGTGGAGTACGCCTTCTCGGTGCTGTCGCGGTAGGGGAGGTCGTGGGCGAGCAGCCACTCCGACATCTCCTTGCGGCCGCCGAGCTCGGTGACGAAGTCCGCGTCGAGCCACGGCTTGTAGATGCGCAGGTGCGGGTTGGCGAGCAGGCCGTAGCGGTAGAACCGCTCGATGTCGTTGCCCTTGAAGGTGGAGCCGTCGCCCCAGATCTGCACGTCGTCCTCGAGCATCGCCCGGACCAGCAGGGTGCCGGTGACGGCGCGGCCGAGCGGCGTGGTGTTGAAGTACGCGCGCCCGCCGGACCGGATGTGGAACGCGCCGCAGGTGAGCGCCGCCAGGCCCTCCTCGACCAGCGCGGCACGGCAGTCGACCAGGCGCGCGATCTCGGCGCCGTACGCCGTCGCGCGGCCGGGCACCGACGCGATGTCGGGCTCGTCGTACTGGCCGATGTCGGCGGTGTAGGTGCACGGGACGGCACCCTTGTCGCGCATCCACGCGACCGCGACGGAGGTGTCGAGTCCGCCGGAGAAGGCGATGCCGACGCGCTCGCCGGTGGGCAGGGAGGTGAGAACCTTAGACATAGGAAGAGTATGCGTCATCCTGCATGATCATGCAACGTGGCTCGGCTGTGGCTCAGTCGTGGCTCTCCCGCGGCTCTGCCGAACCTCTTCCCCGGATCACGGCTTGCGTGCCAGCACGAAGCCCTGCGGGCACTCCTCGTCCCCGTCAGGCTCGCGGACCATGCGGGCCACCTCGGCCAGTCCGGCCCGGGCCAGCCGCTCGGCGACCAGGCCCGGCGGCGTCCGGTGGACGTCGGTCCTGGCGCCGGGCGGCCAGCAGGCGAGGACCCCGCCGAGCACGCCGTCCGCGATGTCGAGCGCCGGCATGGAACCCACCTCGAAGCGCAGCCCCGGATAGGTCCGGCGGGCCACCGCCACCATCGCGGGGGACAGGTCGACGCCGAAGGCCCGTACGCCCAGTGCGTCGAGGTGCGCCGTCACGCGGCCCGGACCGCAGCCGAGGTCCGCGACCGCGCGGCCGCCGCCGCCCGCCTCGCCGCGCACGTGCTCGGCGAACGCGGCCAGCATGGCCCGGTCCAGCGGTCTGCGGGACAGCTCCGTGCCGAACCGCCGCGCGTAGTCGAGGGCTACGGCGTCATAGGCGGCCCGCACGGCACTCAGGTTCGAGGTGTCTGTCATGCTCCCGGACGGTAGCCCGATCGGGTGCGCGGCTCACCCCCTGGCCAGCGGATTGGGCAGCTCCGTCCACTGGTCGCCCGGCACGCCGGGACTCAGCCGCATCAGCGTGAGCGCCTTGGTGGGCAGCCCGCCGGTCAGCAGGGCCTCGGTGTCGGCGGTGGCCGGCAGTCCGGCCGTCCCGGCGGCGAAGGCCTCGGCGAAGGCGTCGGCCGAGCCCGCCGTGGCACCGACCGCCCCCGTCAGCACGGAACCGAAGAGCTTGCGCCGCAGCACGGCCACGTCGTCGGTGACCAGCCGCCCGGACAGGGGCGGTACCGGCAGCCCGTGCCGGACCAGCCGGGCCGGGCTGATCCGGATGTCGGCGAGATCGCGGTAGACCAGCCGTACCGGGGCGCCCGTGGCCGACAGGACGACGAGGAGGTTCTGGCCGTGGGCCTCCAGGGCCACGCCGAGCTCCAGTACGCGCAAGGACACCGACAGCACGAGACGGGCGAACCCGGCCAGCCAGTCCGCCGAGCGCGCCGGCGGGAACCCGGCCAGCGCGGCCACCGGCAGCACCCGCTCGCCCGCCGCGGTGTCCGCGTACGCCTCGGGCGGCTCGCGCAGCACGGCCGCGAGGTCCGGGCTGTGGGCGGTGACCGCGCCCAGCGTGCGGGTGACGTGCAGTCGTCCGTCGAGCCGCTCCGACAGGGCCTGGGCGAAGGCGGACACGGCCGCCGCCGTCTCGATCGAGTAGCCGGAGATGTCCCGTACGGAGGAGGTCAGCCGGGTGCTGAGCGCCGTCTTGACGTGCGCCCCGCCCGCCACCGGGGCGAGCGTCCGCAGCGCCATCAGGGGGTGCGCCGCGAACCCGTCCCGTACGCGCTCGTGCGCCAGCACGTGCTCCGCCTGCCACGGATGCACCGGGACCAGGATCGACCCCCCGTCCCGCAGTTCCGCCGGCCAGTCGCCGGTGACCAGGCACTCCTCGGTCCGTACGGCGATCAGCCCGAGATCGACGACCGGCCGGTGCTCGGGCGCGTACGCCAGCTCCTCGGCCACCGAGAAGCCCGGCCGGGAACGGCAGTTCGGGTGGTAGGGATGCCCGTCGACCACCCGCTGCTCCCACTCCCGGGTGGTCCGCGGGGCGGGCTCCACGGCGTCCGGGGCCGCGTCCGGGGCCGCGGCAGGCTGTCCGGCCCGGGAGAGCGCCAGGGAGGCCGTGCTGCCGTCCAGCTCGGCGGCGAACTCCGCGCCGTGCGGCACCCCCAGAGCCTCCATCAGCCGGGCCGCCTGCCGGTGGGGCTTGCCGTCGAGCAGCAGCTCCCGCACGTACGGGGTGGTGGCGTAGGCGTCCGGCGGCGGGCCCTCCAGGCGGCCGCCCCCGGCCAGCAGCAGCGTCAGCCCGTCGGCGCCGCGCTCCCGGCCGAGCACCCACGGCAGCGGTTCGAAGGCCAGGGCCCGCCACAGCCGGGTCAGTACGGCGGACCGTGCCCCGCCGAGTGCGTCCGTGTACGCCGGTTCGAGCGCGGGGCGCACCGAGACCAGCTCTGCTGCGACTGCCTCTTCGGCGGGGGAAGCGGGAAAATACATGCTGGGAGCTCCGCACCTCGGGATCGCTTTTCAGGATGATCACGTCATCATCGCGGATACTGATGATCACGGCCGGTGGGCGCTTCCGCCGCCCCCCGGCGCACCGGACAGGACCGAATGGAACCAGTGGACATCAACGCCGCCGCCGACGCCTACGCGGCCACCCCACTCCTGAACTGTCTGCTCCGGGAGGCCGCCGAACCGGCCGCGGACCACGGCGCCGGGGTCCACCGGCTCCTCGGCAGCGGCCGTCTGCTCCGGGTACGGGGCGTCCGCCGGCCCGAGCGCCCCGAACTGCGCACGGCGGACGGCTGGCATCGGCTCGGCCACACCGAACTGGTCAAACTCACCTCCGACGAGCTGGGCCGGTACACCGGCGTCCCGAACGACGAACTGCCCGTCGAGATCAACGACAGCCGGGACGCCGTCGCTGCGCTGCTGGCCGCCCGATCGGCCGCCGAGCCGCCGGCCGATCCGTACCTCCTCTCCGAGCAGGCCCTGGTGATGGGTCATCCGCACCACCCGGCGCCCAAGGCGCGGGGCGGGGCGCCGGCGGCGAGCTGGCTGCGGTACGCGCCGGAGGCCCGTGCCCGCTTCCCGCTGGCCTTCCTGGGGCTGCGCGAGGACCAGGCCGTCGAGGAGGGCGGGGAGGCGGCGGCCGCGGCGATCGACTCCCTCGCCGACGCCCTCGGCGGGCCGCGCCCGCCCGCCGGATACCGGCTGCTGCCGGCCCACCCCTGGCAGCTGGACCTGGTCGGCTCCCGGCCGCCGGTGCGCGAGGCCCTCGCCGACGGGCGGCTGCTGCGGCTCGGCGAGAGCCGGCTGCCGGCCTGGCCCACCGCCTCGATCCGCACCCTGTACGCACCGGCGCCCGCGGCCGACCTCTTCGTGAAGTTCAGCCTCGACGTCCGGATCACCAACGACGTGCGCCGGCTGTGGCGCCACGACCTGCTGAAGCTGCGGCGCACCGACGCGGCGGTCGAAGCGGGCTTCGCCGCGCTGCACCGGGCGGGTTCGGCCGCGGCCTGGCTCGCCGACCGCGGCTACCGCACCGCCGGCTTCGCCTTCGAGGAGCTCGCCGTCCTGGTCCGCGACGGCTTCGGCGCCCGCGACGGGCAGGGTCAGGGGCTCGGGGACGCGCACCCAGAGCAACACGGGCACGCACAGGGACACGGGCACGCACAGGGGCACGCGCACGCACAGGGGCACCCGCACCTGCACCTCGTGCCCGGGGCCGCTCCGCTGCTGGCCGCGGCCCTCGCCGAGGGCTACGCCGGGAGTCCACTGGACCTCGCCGCCGACCCGGCCGCGTGGTGGCGGGCGTATCTGCGTCAGGTCGTGCCCCCGGTGCTGGAGTTGTTCGCCCGGCACGGCGTCGTGCTGGAGGCGCACTTGCAGAACACCGTGATCGCCGTGGACGCGGCGGGCATGCCGGTCCAGGCCCTGTTCCGCGACGCGGAGGGGGTCAAACTGCTGTCCGACCTCGAGCGCCGGGCGGCCTGGCAGCGGCTGGTCTACTGCCTGGTCGTCAACAACCTGGTGGAGATCGCCGGGGCGCTGGGCGAACGGCATCCGGACATCTCCCCGCTCGTGTGGCCGGCCGCCCGGGAGGAGTTCCTGCGCTACGACGCCGAGCGCGGCCTCCCCGAGATCGCGGAACTGCTCGCCGCCCCCGCGCTGCCGGCCAAGACCAACCTGCTGCTCCGCTGGACCCGGGCGGACGGCGCGGACGCCCGCTACCTGCCCCTTCCGAACCCGCTGCGGGGGTAGGGAACCGGCCAACGTGTGCTCGTTCCGCGAACTCCCTTCACCCAAAGGTATAGACCAATGCTAGGTTGGTCGGGCAGACCGCGCAGTCCTTGACCACCCGTCAGAGGAGAAGCCATGCCCTCCCCTTCGCGGGGCGGCGGCCCGGCCGCCATGCCCAAGTACCAGCGGATCGCCGCAGCGCTGCGGGACGAACTCGAACGCGCCGCGCAGGCCCCCGGCGGCAGACTGCCCTCGGAGCGCACGCTGGCCGCGCGCTACCAGGTGAACCGGCAGACCATCCGGGCCGCGCTCCAGCACCTGCGCGAGGACGGCCTCGTCGTGACCGGCCGCCGCGGCACGCGCGCCGTCGCGGCGGGCGCGGCCGCGGTGCCCGCACCGCCCGCAACCAGGTCCGCGCCCGTATCCGTACCCGTCCGTACGCAGAGCTGGCTCACGCTGGTCACCGTTCCGCCCTCGCTCGCCGACCCGCTCGGCATGTGCGGAGGTGAGCGGACCCTCGTGCACCACCTGCGCGAACGCGGCCCGGCGGGGGAGGCCCTGCGGCACGCCGTCACCTACTTCAGCCGGGACGCCGTGGCCCGCAGCCCCGAGCTCTCCCGCTACCGCGAGCGGCCGACGGCCGTCCGCGACGAGGACCTGGGTCCCCTGCACCGCTGGCTCGAGCGGGCCGAGGCGGACGGCCGGGTCGCCGAGACTCTGACCATGACCCGCATCACCCATCCGCCGTCCGCCGCGCAGACCTGCGGCCTGACGGTGCGCCGCACCCTGCACGACACCTCGGGCCGGCTGCTGGCCCTCACCGACCTGGCCTTTCCCACCTGGGACCGGCTGACCTTCCACCGCGACCGGCCCGATCGCGGCGATCACGGCGATCGGCGCGACGGCCGTGACCGCCGTGATCACAGCGACCGTCCGGTCACCGGCTTCCGCGTCACGTAGAGGGGTCGAGGGCCGGGGCGATGCCCAGGAGCTCGTTGGCCCGCGGGCCGGTCCGGTCCGCGGCCGGCGGCGGGGCGGCCGGATCGGCGGCGGCGCCGGTCAGCAGGGCGAGCAGGCCGGCCACCTGGACACCAGCCTCGGCCGGGTGGCGGAAGACCGCGCCGGGGGAGATCTCGTACCGGTTGCGCCGCCCGTCGCGGACGCGCCGCAGGTATCCGTCCGTCTCCAGGTCGGTGACGATCGTCTGGACGGTGCGCTCGGTCAGTCCGCACACGGCGGCGACGTCCCTGAGCCGTACGGCCGGGTCCCGGGCGATGGTCACCAGGACGCGGGCGTGATTGGTCAGGAACGTCCAGTTGTTCCGCTGAGACATGCTCCCCATAGCAGTCATGATGCGATGAGCGATTCACGTGACGCAAGACGTGAAAAGCATTTCCGGTAATTCTTGACGGGAGAGGAGAAGAGGGCCACCATCTACGGCAGTCAAGGTCCCGCGCCGCAAGCCGACCAGCCCAAGGAGCGAACCCCATGCCGGTCCCTGCCCAGTACTCCCATACCGGCGCCGTCTCTGGCGGCGCCCCCGCCCCCGCCGCGCACGCCACCGCAGCTCCGGCCACCGTCCCGAGCCCGCGCCGCAGCGCCGATTCGGCGGCCCGCAGTGCCGGGGTGCCGCGCGTCGACGACCCCCGGGAGATGGCCCCCGCCGACGCGAGGGAGCTCTCGAAGGTCTTCTTCCGGCGGCTGCGCTCGCTGACCGAGGGCACCGCGGAGTACCAGTACGTCCGCAACACCCTCATTGAGATGAACGCCTCACTCGTCCAGTTCGCCGTGCGCCGCTTCCGCAACCGGGGCGAGGGCTGTGACATGGACGACATCGTCCAGGTGGGCACCATCGGCCTGATCAAGGCCATCGACCGGTTCGACCCGGCCCGCGAGAACGAGTTCTCCACGCTCGCCATGCCGTACATCACAGGCGAGATCAAGCGGCACTTCCGCGACACCTCCTGGGCCGTCCGCGTCCCGCGCCGGCTCCAGGAGCTGCGCATCGACATCGCGAAGGCGAAGGAGTCCCTGACGAGCGAGCTCGACCGGTCGCCGACCGTCGCGGACCTCGCCGACCACCTCGACCTCTCCGAGGAAGAGGTGATCGAGGGGCTCTTCGCCGCCAACGGCCACACGAGCGGCTCCCTCGACGCCCCGCAGGCGGCCTCGTACGAGTACGGCGGCGGCCAGGCCGAGGGGCACACGCTCGCCGAGGTCATCGGCGAGGACGAGCCCGCCATGGAGCTGGTCGAGGACATTCAGACGCTGGCTCCGCTGCTGGAGCGGCTCAGCGAGCGCGAGCGGCGGATGCTGCGGATGCGCTTCGGCGAGGAGCTGACCCAGGCTCAGATCGGCACCGTGCTCGGCATCTCGCAGATGCAGGTCTCGCGGCTGCTGAACCGGATCCTCGGGCACCTGCGCGAGTCCATGCTGGAGGACGAACCGGAGGCGGCGGACCGGACCGCGGTCGTGAGGTAGATCACCTTTGCGTTTGCGCAGGTGAATGCCGGGAACCAGCGGGGCTGGAGTGGAACCATCCACGCCGGCGTGTCCCGCCGGAGTGAGTGGCGCACGCGGGCAGATCCCGCCCCGCTCCGCGGCCCGCCGGCCGAGAGACCGGCGCGCGCCGTACCCGGTACGACCCGCGAGGTATATGTGTCCACGCTCCAAGCCGAGCACGTCTACAAGGTGTTCGGGAGGCGCCCCGACAGAGAGGCGGCGGGGGTCCGCGCGCTCCGCGACGGCGCCGACCGCGAGGACCTGCGTGCCGACGGCACGACGGCCGCGGTCATCGACGCCTCCTTCAGCGTCGAGCCCGGCCAGATCTTCGTCGTCATGGGTCTGTCGGGATCCGGCAAGTCCACGCTGCTGCGCATGCTCAACGGCCTGCTGGAGCCCACCGCGGGACGCATCCTCTTCGACGGGGAGGACCTCACCGCGCTCGGCGCGCGCGAGCTGCGCCGGGTGCGCTCCACCAAGATCAGCATGGTCTTCCAGCACTTCGCGCTGTTCCCGCACCGCGATGTCCTCGAGAACGCCGCGTACGGACTGGAGGTCCAGGGTGTCCCCCCGGCCGAGCGCGAGCGGCGGGCCGCCGAGGCCCTGGAGCTGTGCGGGCTCGGCGGCTGGGAGAAGTCCTGGCCCGACGAGCTCTCCGGCGGCATGCAGCAGCGCGTGGGCCTGGCCCGCGCCCTGGCCACCGACGCCGACCTGCTGCTGATGGACGAGTCCTTCAGCGCCCTCGACCCGCTGATCCGCCGCGATATGCAGGACCAGCTCCTCGAACTCCAGCGGCGGCTGAAGAAGACCATCGTCTTCATCACCCACGACCTCAACGAGGCCATGCGCCTGGGCGACGGCATCGCCGTCATGCGCGACGGGCGCATCGTCCAGCAGGGCACCGCCGAGGACATCCTCACCCGCCCCGCCGACGACTACGTCGCCTCCTTCATCCAGGACGTCGACCGCTCGCGCGTCCTCACGGCCGACGCCGTCATGGACGAGGCCCCGGCCGGCGCGGACGCCTGCGCCTGCCCCACCGTCTCCGCCGGCACCCCGCTCGCCGACCTGTGCGCCGTCAGCGCACGCGTCCCGCACCCGGTCGCCGTGACCGACGCGGACGGCACGGTCATCGGCAGCGTCCCGCAGGACCGCCTCATCGCCTTCATCGGCGACGAACCGCGGCCCCCGATGGCCTGCGCGGAGGTGGCCGCCTGATGCCCCGCCTGCACCTCGGCGCCTGGGTCGACAGCGGTGTCGACTTCCTCCAGAGCCACCTGTCCTGGCTGTTCGACGCCATCAGTGCGGTCGTCACCGGCCTCTACGACGGCATCGACGCCGTCCTGTCCGCCCCCGCCCCCCTGCTGTTCGCGGGCATCCTCGCCGTCGGCGCCTGGTGGCTGCGCGGACTCCTCGCCGGCCTGCTGGCCTTCGCGGGCTTCGCGCTCGTCGACTCCGTCGGCCTGTGGTCCGAGGCCATGTCCACGCTGTCCCTGGTCCTGGTCGCCACCCTCGTGACGCTGGTCTTCGCCGTCCCGCTCGGCATCTGGGCCTCGCGCTCGGACCGGGTCAGCGCCGTCCTGCGGCCCGTCCTGGACTTCATGCAGACCATGCCGGCCATGGTCTACCTGATCCCCGGCATCATCTTCTTCGGGGTCGGCGTGGTGCCCGGCATCATCGCGACCATCATCTTCTCGCTGCCCCCGGGCGTACGGATGACCGAGCTCGGCATCCGCCAGGTGGACCCGGAACTGGTCGAGGCGGCCGACGCCTTCGGCACCGCACCGCGCGACACCCTCGTCCGCGTCCAGCTGCCGCTGGCCCTGCCGACGATCATGGCCGGCGTCAACCAGGTCATCATGCTGGGCCTGTCCATGGTCGTCATCGCGGGCATGGTCGGCGGCGGCGGCCTCGGCGGCGCCGTCTACCGGGCCATCGGCAACGTGGACATCGGCCTCGGGTTCGAGGCCGGCATCTCGATCGTCATCCTCGCCATGTACCTCGACCGGATGACCGGGGCGCTCGGCCGCCAGGTCTCCCCGCTCGGCCGGCGCGCCCTCACCAAGGCGCGGTCCGCCGCCACCGGCGCGGCCAAGGTGTGGAACCACCGCCCCCAGCCCGCCTACGCCATCGCCGGGGCCGTGGTCCTCGCCCTCGTCGCCGGAGGCCTCGGCACCTTCGGCGGCTCGGCCTCCGAGGACGGGCCGGCCGGCGCCGACGACATCGGCAAGGGCCGCACGCTCTCCGTCGGCTACATCCCCTGGGACGAGGGCATCGCCTCCACCTTCCTGTGGAAGGAGCTCCTGGAACGGCGCGGCTTCAAGGTCGACGCCCGCCAGCTCGAAGCCGGCGCGCTCTACACCGGCCTGGCCGGCGGCCAGCTGGACTTCCAGACCGACTCCTGGCTGCCCGTCACCCACGCCCAGTACTGGGAGAAGTACGGGAACAAGCTGGAGGACCTCGGCTCCTGGTACGGCCCCACCTCGCTGGAGCTGTCCGTGCCCTCGTACGTGAAGGACGTGCGCTCGCTCGCCGACCTGAAGGGCAAGTCAGCGCAGTTCAAGGGCCGCATCATCGGCATCGAGCCGAGCGCGGGCGTCATGTCGATCCTGAAGGACAAGGTCCTCAAGGAGTACGGCCTCGAAGGCGAGTACCAGGTCGTCGACGGCTCCACGCCCGGCATGCTCGCCGAGCTCAAGCGGGCCTACGACAAGAAGGAGCCCGTGGTGACCGTGCTGTGGTCCCCGCACTGGGCGTACTCCTCGTACGAGCTGACCAAGCTGGAGGACCCGAAGGGGGTCTGGGGCACGGGCGACGGCATCCACACCCTGGCCCGCAAGGGCTTCGCCGCCGACGAGCCCGAGGTGGCGCGCTGGCTGAGCTCCTTCAAGCTCACCGAGCAGCAGCTGACCAGCCTGGAGGCGAAGATCCAGGACACCGGCAAGGGCAAGGAGCAGCAGGCGGTCCGCGCCTGGCTGGCCGAGAACCCCGAGGTCGACAAGCTGGCCTGATACGACGAGGCGCGCCC
Source organism: Streptomyces sp. NPDC058525 (assembly GCF_042719495.1). Classification (NCBI taxonomy): domain Bacteria; kingdom Bacillati; phylum Actinomycetota; class Actinomycetes; order Kitasatosporales; family Streptomycetaceae; genus Streptomyces; species Streptomyces sp. NPDC058525. The sequence goes on along the minus strand of NZ_JBHXNP010000011.1, from coordinate 27,613 downwards.
CGGGATCCACGCCGCGTGGATCCCGGGGCGCGCTGTGGCGTATCGGGCCTGATGGGCGGCCACGAGCGGCCGGTGATCGGTCGCTGAGTGGCCGCTGACCGGCCCGTGAGCGGCCGGCGGTGCGTGCGGTTGGTCACCAAGTGCCCCCAAGAGGACCGGAATCCTCCTGGTGACCACACCTCTGACCAGCCAAAACACTGGACGATTCGCCCGTGCGGACCAGGGCCTCTCCATGGCACAGTGCGATCAGTCCAACCGCACGACCAGGGAGCCTCCATGCGCGATCCGCACGCCACGCCGCTCGCGGCCGCACCCGAGTGCCCTCCAGATCCCGGTCCGCTGCCGTGCTGCCCGGTCTGCGAGGGCGCGCCGGAACGCATCTCCTGGCGCCAGCGGCCCGGCCGTCCGGTGGTGCTGGTCTTCGACCCCTGCGGCCACCAGTGGTCCTCCCCGGCTCCGCCGGTGCTGGCCGTCACCCTCTGAGGGAGGCCGGCGACCGGCCGACTGCCGGCCCGTGCGCGCACCCGACTGCCGAATCCATGCTCAAAGATGCGTGGTGGGGAGAGATTTCGAGCATCATCCTTCAGTGGGGCCGTCTCGGGCGCTATCTTGCCAGGTGCATGCCAAAGCGGTGTGTCCGCGATCCGGACCGCACGAGGAGCTGCCCCATGAGACTGCCAGGCATCCGCAGGACCAGGACCAGGGCCGGGACCACGACGAGGACCAGGGCAGGTACCGGGGCCGGGACCAGAGCCGGGGCCATGCCCGCCGCCCGGTCCCGGCTGCGGCGCACCAGGGCGGCCCTGTTCGCGGGCCTGCTCGCCGTCGCGGGGCTGGCCGCCGCAGGGCCGGCGGCCCCGCCCGCCGCCGCGGCCCCCGCCGGCGCCACGGCCACGGCCGGCAACGTCACCGGCTTCGGCCAGACCGGCAACACCTTCACCGTCACGGCCTCCAGCGGGGCCAAGGCCCGCGTGGTCGTCGCCCGGGCCGACATCTTCCGGCTCTGGCTCTCGCCCGACGGCGCCTTCACCAACGACCCGGCCGGCGCCGACCTCGCGCCCACCACCGACTTCGGCCCCGTCACCACGAGCTGGACCGACGCGGGCGCCTACTACCGGATCACCACCGGAGCCCTGTCCATCCGGGTCTACAAGTCCCCCCTCCGCTTCGCCGCCTACCGGGCCGACGACACCACCCTCGTCTGGCAGGAGACCCAGCCCACCAGCTGGACCGGCAGCCGGACCACCCAGTACTTGGCCCGGGGCGCGGACGAGCAGTTCTACGGCACCGGGCTGCGCCTGGGCGAATGGGCGCTGCGCGGCAAGACCGTGCCCGTCGCGGTCGACAACAGGTGGCGCGAGAACGACAACGCCAGCCCGGCCCCCTTCTACATGTCGACCAACGGCTACGGCGTCATGCGCAACACCTGGGCCCCCGGCTCCTACGCCTTCGACGCGCCCACCGCCCTCTCCCACGACGAGAGCCGCTTCGACGCCTGGTACTTCACCGGCACCTCCCTCAAGTCGGTGCTGGACGCGTACACCGACGTCAGCGGCAAACCGTTCCTGGCCCCGATGTGGGGCTTCGAGCTGGGCAACGCGGACTGTTTCAACGCCTCCAACCCCGACTACCAGGGCGACCACGGCCGCCTGCGCCACCAGACCACCCCGGACGTCGTCGGGTACGCGGCCGACGCGCGGGCCGCCGACATGCCCTCGGGCTGGTTCCTGCCCAACGACGGCTACGGCTGCGGCTACACCGCGCCCCTCAAGTCCACCGTGGACGCGCTGCGGGCCAAGGGCTTCCAGACCGGGCTGTGGACCTCCACGGGCCTCGGCTCCATCGCCGACGAGGTCGGCAACGCCGGCAGCCGGGGTGTGAAGACGGATGTGGCCTGGATCGGCAGCGGCTACAAGTACGCCTTCGACGGGGTGAAGCAGGCCGTCGAAGGGATCGAGAAGAACTCCGACGCCCGGCGCTACGTCTGGACCGTCGACGGCTGGGCCGGAACCCAGCGCAACGCCGTCGTCTGGACCGGTGACACCCACGGCACCTGGGACGACATGCGCTGGCACGTCCCCGCCATCACCGGCGCGGGCCTGTCCGCCCTGAACTACGCCTCCGGCGACGTCGACGGCATCTTCGGCGGCAGCCCCAAGACGTTCACCCGCGACCTCCAGTGGAAGGCCTTCACTCCCGCCTTCATGACCATGTCCGGCTGGGGCGCGACCGGCCCCTCGGCCGGCTACCAGGACAAGCAGCCCTGGCGCTTCGCGGAGCCGTACCTCTCCATCAACCGCAAGTACCTCCAGCTCAAGATGCGGCTGATGCCGTACCTCTACACGATGAGCCGGACCGCGCACGAGACCGGCGTGCCCAGCACCCGCGCGATGGTGCTCGAATACCCCGACGACCCGGTGGCCCGGGGCAATCTCACCAGCGGCCAGTTCATGGCCGGCGACTCCCTCCTCGTCGCGCCCGTCGTCTCCGACACCTCCGTACGCGACGGGATCTACCTGCCCGCCGGCACCTGGACCGACTACTGGACGGGGCGCACCTACGCGGGCCCGGGCTGGCTGAACGGCTACCAGGCCCCGCTGGACACCCTGCCGCTCTTCGTCAAGGGCGGCGCCATCGTGCCGATGTGGCCGCAGATGAACTACTCGGGCGAGAAGCCTGTCTCCACCCTCACCTACGACATCCACCCGCGCGGCAACTCCTCCTTCAGCCTCTACGAGGACGACGGCCGCACCCGCGCCCACCAGTCCGGGGCCTACGCCCGCCAGCAGGTCGACGTCACCGCCCCGGCCTCGGGCTCCGGCACGGTCACCGTCTCCGTCGGGGCCCCCACCGGCAGCTACACCGGCAAGCCGGCCTCCCGGGGGTACGAGTTCACCCTCCACGTGGCGTCCGCCCCCACCGCCCTCACGGCGGACGGGGCCGCCCTGCCCCGCCTGACCTCCAAGGCCGCCTACGACGCGGCCGCCTCGGGCTGGTTCTTCGACCCGGCGGACCGCTCCGGAGTCCTGTGGATCAAGACGGGTACGAAGTCGGGCGCCTTCAGCGTCTCGGCCTCGGGCACCACCGTCCCGGCGGCCGGGCCCCTGCCCTCGTCCGGCCCCATCGCGCAGTCGGGCTGGTCCCTGGTCTCGGCCGACAGCCAGGAGACCGCCGCCGAGAACGGCGCCGCCGTGCGCGCCTTCGACGGCAACCCGGCCACGCAGTGGCACACCGCCTGGTCCACCGGCACCCCGGCCGCGCTCCCGCACGAGATCCAGCTCGACCTCGGAGCCCGCTACGCCGTGGACGGCCTCGGCTACCTGCCCCGCCAGGACGGCGGGGTCAACGGCCGGATCGGCGGATACGAGGTCTACGTCTCCGACACCACCGCCGACTGGGGCTCACCCGTGGCGACCGGCTCCTTCGCCGACACCGCGGCCGCCAAGAGCGCCGCCCTGTCCGTGAAGAGCGGCCGCTACCTGAAGCTGAAGGCCCTCACCGAGGCCGGCGGCCGCGGCCCGTGGACCAGCGCCGCCGAGATCACCCTCACCGGGCGCCCGGCCCCGCTGCCGTCCGCGGCCACCCTCGTCAACGCGGCCTCGGCGAGCTGTCTGGACCTGCCGCACAGCGCCACCACCCCCGGCACCGAGCCCACCCTCTACACCTGCCACGGAGGCCCGAACCAACGCTGGACCCTGCAGGGCGACGGCCGCCTCACCGGCCTGGCCGGCGTCTGCCTGGACGGCTCCGACGCCGCCCGCGTGACGATCCGTACCTGTGACGGCAGCGCCGGCCAGACCTGGCAGGCGGGCCCCCAGAGCACCCTGCGCACCTCCGGCCAATGCCTCACCCCGGCCGGGTCCGGCACCGCCAACGGCACCCGCCTCACCCGCGCCGCCTGTACCGACACCCCCGCCCAAAGCTGGACCTTCACCCCCTGACCACCCGTCGGCCGCCGAGCCGGCCCGGCACTCCCGCCGAGCCGGCCCGGCACTCCCGCCGGGCCGGCCCGCTCGGCGGCCCGCGGCCGGCAGGGCGGTGGGTGGGTCGGCACCCGTCTTCCGTCCGCGCCTGGGGTCCGGACCCCGTGGCGAAGACGCGGGACGGGTTGCCGCCCGGGCCCTGCACCGATCCTGATGGCGCCTCACATCCAAGTCAATCCTCCGATTTTCTCCCTGCACCCAAGCGATAGCTTGTACCTCATGACCCTCGACGACCTCCGCGTGTTCGTGGCCGTCTGCCGCGCCGGGAGCCTCAGCGCCGTGGCCCGCGACCTCGGCCGCACCCAGTCCGCCGTCAGCCAGCACGTCCGCCGCCTGGAGAAGCAGACCGGCGCGAGCCTGCTGGAGCGCCATGCCCGCGGGGTGGTGCCCACCGAGGCCGGCCGGATCCTCCAGGCGGCAGCCGCCGACGGCATCGCCGGCCTCGACGGCGCCCTGCGCCGCCTGGACGACCTCGTACGGGGCGGGGGCGGCTCGGTGCGCGTCACCACCGGGGCGACCACCGTCCGGCACTTCATGTCCGAGGCCGTCGTCACCTTCCGCCGCCGCAACCCCGGGGTGAGCCTGGAGTTCCAGACCGAGAACTCCAGCCGCAGCTGCTTCGACGCGCTCGCCGCCGACGACCTCGACCTCGCCTGGATCACCATCGGCGCCCCGGTCCGCGGCATCGAGCAGCGTCCCGTGATGGAGCTGCCCTGGGTGCTCGCGGTCGGCGCCGACGACCCCCTCGCCGCCCGCCCGCACATCGAGCTCGCCGACCTCTCCGGAGTCCGCCACGTCCGGCTGCCGGAGAACTCCGCCTCCCGCGCCCGCCTCGACGCCGCCTTCGCCGAAGCCGGGATCCGGGTCCGCTCCGACACCAGCGTCGCGGACTGGGACACCGCCCTGCTCCTCGCCGAACTGGGCCTGGGCCACGCCGTCGTACCGGCGCTGCCCGGCTGGCGGGTCCCCGGCACCGACGGCCCGCTGCGCCTGGTCCCGATCCCCGGCCTGCCGCCCCTCGCCGTCGGCTGGGCCGTCCGCCGCTGGTCGGCGCTCGCCCCGCCGGCCCGGGCCTTCGCCGCCGAGGTGGCCCGCAGCTGCACGGCCCGCGCCGCCGCCCGCTGACCCGGGGCGGTGCGCTCAGGGCCGAGTGGCCCCCGCGGGCCGCGCTTTCGGGTGACCCCACCGCTCGGCGCCCGGCGGCGGGCCGTCGGCGTGCCCGAGCATCTCAGGCGGCCGGTCATGACGTTCGCGTCGGCTTCCGGCCACGATCAGCCGAGGCGCTCGGGCGCCGCGGATCCGGCCCCCGCGGGGAGATCACGTGCACGTCCTGCTCGTCGCGAGCGCGTTCAACAGCCTCACCCAGCGGGTCCACGCCGAGCTGCGCGACCACGGCCACAGCGTGGCGGTCGAACTCGCCCTGCCGCACGTGCCCCTGGCCGCCGCCGTGCACCGCCACAAGCCCGACCTCGTCATCGCGCCGATGCTGCGGACCGCCCTCCCCGAGGAGGTCTGGGCCGCCTACACCTGTCTGATCGTCCACCCAGGACCGGTCGGCGACCGCGGCCCCTCCTCGCTCGACTGGGCGCTCCACGACGAGGCCGTCCGCTGGGGCGTCACCGTCCTGCAGGCCGAGGCCGAGATGGACGCCGGAGCGGTCTGGGCCCACGTCGAATGCCCCGTACCGCCCGTGGGCAAGAGCGACCTCTACCGCGGCGAGATCGCCGACGCCGCCCTGGAGGCCGTCCTCCTCGCCGTCCGCCGCTTCGCCTCGGGCACCCACACCCCGCGGCCGCAGACCGGCGGACACGCGCGTCCCGCGATGCGCCAGGAGCACCGGCGGATCGACTGGCGGACGGACTCCACCGCACGCGTCCTGCGCATGCTGCGCGCCGCCGACTCACAGCCCGGCGTACGGGACGAACTGCTCGGCGCCGAGTGGTTCCTGCACGGGGGCCACGCCGAGGACCGGCTGCGCGGCCGTCCCGGCGAGCTGCTCGCCACCCGGGCGGGAGCCGTGTGCCGAGCCACCGCCGACGGCGCCGTCTGGATCCCCGAACTCCGCGCCCGCCGCGCCCCGGGCGGGCCCGCCGCCCCGAAACTGCCCGCCACCGCGGCCCTCGCCGGCCGGCTGCCCGCGCTGCCCGAACACCCGGCCCCGCCGCACGCCGACGCGGGCCGGCGGACCTGGTCCGACATCGGCTACCGGGAGGAGGGGCAGACCGGCTTCCTGTCCTTCGCCTTCCCCGGCGGCGCGATGAGCACCGCCCACTGCCGCCGGCTGCTGGAGGCGTACCGGACCGCCTGTTCCCGCCCCACCACCGTGCTGGTCCTCGGCGGCGGCCGCGACTTCTTCTCCAACGGCATCCACCTGGGCGTCATCGAGGCGGCCGCCGACCCGGCCGCCGAGTCCCGGGCCAACATCGAGGCCATGGACGACCTGGTCGAGGCCGTGCTCACGACCACCGACCGCCTGGTCGTCTCCGCCCTCGGCGGGAACGCCGCCGCCGGCGGGGCCATGCTCGCCCTCGCCGCCGACGAGGTCTGGTGCCGCCGGGGCGTGGTCCTCAACCCGCACTACCGCCTGATGGGGCTGCACGGCTCCGAGTACTGGACGTACACCCTGCCGCGCCGCGTCGGCACCGGCGTGGCCGAGCGCCTCACCACCGAGGCCCTGCCGCTGAGCGCGGAGGCCGCGCTCCGGCTCGGGCTGGCCGACCGTACGGTGCCCTGCGCGCCCCAGGCCTTCGCCGACGAGACGGCCCGGCTCGCGACCCGGCTGGCCGCCCTGCCCGCCACCGCCTCCCGGATCGCCGCCAAGAAGGCGCGGCGCGACCGCGACGAGGCGGAGAAGCCGCTGGCCGCCTACCGGGAGGCCGAGCTGGCCCTGATGGGCCGGACCTTCGCCGACCCGGACGCCCCCTACCACGCCCTGCGCCGCGCCTTCGTACGCAAGGAGCCCGCGACGGCCACCCCGCCCCACCTGGCCCGCCCCGCGGCCGGGAGGCACACCGCGCCGCTGCCGTCCCGGCAGCGCCCGGTCACTGGACTGGCGGCACAAGACGAGGCACCCCGTACGTCCGGCTGTTAGCAAGAAAGACGAGGCCGTCCACGCCGCCTCGCCCCGCACACCGCCCCGAGCACCTCCCCGAGGAGGCATCCCCATGGATCCAGCGACGTCGGCACCGGTCGAAGACCCCCCGATCCACATCCTCTGGATCAACGCGGGGCTGAGCTGCGACGGCGACTCCGTATCCCTGACGGCCGCCATGCAGCCCAGCATCGAGGAGATCGTCACGGGCGTCCTGCCCGGGCTGCCCAAGATCGCGGTGCACTGGCCGCTGATCGACTTCGAATGCGGGCCCGTCGGCGGCGCCGACACATTCATCGAGTGGTTCTTCAAGGGCGAGCGGGGCGAGATCGACCCGTTCGTGCTCGTCGTCGAGGGCTCCATCCCCAACGAGAAGATCAAGCCCGAGGGCTACTGGTGCGGCTTCGGCGACGATCCCGAGACCGGCCAGCCCATCACCACCAGCGAGTGGATCGACCGGCTGGCCCCCAAGGCCCTCGCCGTCGTCGCCATCGGCACCTGCGCCACCTACGGCGGCATCCACGCCATGGAGGGCAACCCCACCGGGGCCATGGGCGTGCCCGACTACCTGGGCTGGGACTGGACCTCGAAGGCCGGCATCCCCATCGTGTGCGTGCCCGGCTGCCCGATCCAGCCGGACAACTTCTCGGAGACCCTGACCTACCTGCTCTACCAGGCGGCCGGTTCGGCGCCGATGATCCCGCTCGACGACAAGCTGCGCCCGACCTGGCTGTTCGGCGCCACCGTCCACGAGGGCTGCGACCGGGCGGGCTACTACGAGCAGGGCCAGTTCGCGAAGACCTACGACTCTCCCCAGTGCCTGGTGAAGCTGGGCTGCTGGGGCCCCGTCGTCAAGTGCAACGTCCCCAAGCGCGGCTGGATGAACGGCATCGGCGGCTGCCCCAACGTCGGCGGCATCTGCATCGCCTGCACGATGCCCGGCTTCCCCGACAAGTTCATGCCGTTCATGGACGAACCCCCCGGCGCCAAGGTGTCCAGCAAGACCAGCGGCGCCTACGGGGCGGTGGTCCGCAGGCTCCGCGCGATCACGGCGCACACCGTGGACCAGGAGCCCAAGTGGCGCCGGGCCGGCCAGAAGCTGACCACGGGCTACCGCCCGCCCTGGTGACCGACCCGCACGCCCCCCACTCCGATCACGAACTCCGCGCAGCACAGCAGCAGGAAGGGTCACGGCAGAGACGATGGCACCGAAGACGAAGGCGGCCGGTGACGGCAGCGGCCTGGTGGAGATGGCCTGGGATCCGATCACGCGGATCGTCGGCAGCCTCGGCATCCACACGAAGATCGACTTCAAGCAGAAGCGGGTCGCGGAGTGCTACAGCACCTCGTCGGTCTTCCGCGGCTACAGCGTCTTCATGCGCGGGAAGGACCCCCGGGACGCGCACTTCATCACCAGCCGCATCTGCGGCATCTGCGGCGACAACCACGCCACCTGCTCCGTGTACGCGCAGAACATGGCCTACGGGGTGAAGCCGCCCCACCTCGCCGAGTGGATCATCAACCTGGGCGAGTCGGCGGAGTACATGTTCGACCACAACATCTTCCAGGAGAACCTGGTCGGGGTCGACTACTGCGAGAAGATGGTCCGCGAGACCAACCCCGGCGTCCTGGAGCTGGCCGAGCGCACCCCCGCCCCGCACGCCGGCGACCACGGCTTCAAGACCATCGCCGACATCATGCGCTCCCTCAACCCCATCGAGGGCGAGTTCTACCGCGAGGCCCTCCAGGTCTCCCGCTACACGCGCGAGATGTTCTGCCTGATGGAGGGCCGCCACGTGCACCCCTCCACCCTCTACCCGGGCGGCGTCGGCACCATCGCCTCCGTCCAGCTCTTCACGGACTACATGAGCCGCCTCATGCGGTACTGCGAGTTCATGAAGCGCGTCGTCCCGCTCCACGACGACCTCTTCGACTTCTTCTACGAGGCCCTGCCCGGCTACGAGGAGGTCGGCCGCCGGCGCGTCCTGCTCGGCTGCTGGGGCGCCCTCAACGACCCCGAGTACTGCGACTTCACCTACGCCAACATGACCGACTGGGGACGGAAGATGTTCGTCACCCCGGGCGTGATCGTCGACGGCAAACTGGTCACCAACGACCTCACCGAGATCAACCTCGGCATCCGCATCCTGCTCGGCAGCTCGTACTACGACGACTGGCAGGGCCAGGAGCAGTTCGTCACCCACGACCCGCTCGGCAACCCGGTCGACCCCCGCCACCCGTGGAACCAGCACACCATCCCAGCCCCGCAGAAACGGAACTTCGACGACAAGTACAGCTGGGTGATGTCCCCCCGCTGGTTCGACGGCAAGGACCACCTCGCGCTCGACACCGGCGGCGGCCCCATCGCCCGCCTGTGGTCCACCGCGCTGTCCGGCCTCGTCCACACCGACTACGTGCAGGCCACCGGGCACAGCGTCGTCATCACGCTGCCGCGCACGATGACCAAGCCCGAGACCCGCTTCGAGTGGAAGATCCCGAAGTGGAGCAACGCGCTGGAACGCAACCGCGCGCGCACCTACTTCCAGGCCTACGCGGCCGCCATCGCCCTGCACTGCGCCGAGAAGGGCCTCGCCGAGGTCCGCGCCGGACGCACCCAGACCTGGGAGAAGTTCGAGGTGCCGGACGAGGGGCTCGGCGTCGGCTTCACCGAGGCCGTGCGCGGGGTGCTCTCGCACCACATGGTGATCCGCGACGGGAAGATCGCCAACTACCACCCGTACCCGCCGACCCCGTGGAACGCCAGCACCCGCGACACCTTCGGCACGCCCGGACCGTACGAGGACGCCGTCCAGAACACGCCGATCTTCGAGGAGAACACCCCGGAGAACTTCAAGGGGATCGACATCATGCGCGCCGTGCGCAGCTTCGACCCCTGTCTGCCGTGCGGAGTCCACATGTACGTGGGCGGCGGCAAGACCGTGAAGACCATGCACGTGCCCACCGGCCTGAGCGGACTGGGCGGATGAGCCCGGCCGCCGACACCCGGCAGACCGGCCACCGCGTCGAGGAGGTGCTCGACCGGCTCGCCGCCGGCGGCGACCGCGAGGCGTGCGCGGCCGCCGAGGAACTGGTGCGCGTCCTCATGGACTTCTACGGGGCGGGCCTCGCCCGGATCGTCGAAGGGCTCGGCGAGGCGCCGCTGCGCCCGCTGCTCGACGACGAACTCGTCGCGAGCCTGCTGGCCCTGCACGACCTCCACCCCGAGGACGTGCACACCCGCATCGCCCGCGCCCTGGCCGCCGCCGGGGACCCGGCGCAGGTGCTCGGCTTCGACGAGGCCACCGGGGTGCTGCGGCTGGGCCCCGAGTCCGGCGGCACCGGCACCGGCTGCGGCTGCGGCAGCGCCGGCGGGCAGCAGTCCGTCGAGGACACCCTGGCCTCCTTCGCACCCGAGGTCACCCGGGTCGAGAGGGAACAGGCGGCCCCGCAGCCCACCCTGCTGCAGATCTCGGCCCGCCCGCAGACCCCGGCACGGGTGCGGTGAACGGACACCCGGCGCGTACGGGCGCACCGCGCGGCCTGCGGCGGTTCGCGGGCCCGCGCCCGCCGCGCCCCGAAATTTGCGAACTGTGCGGGGTGGCGGTGCCCGAGGACGGCCACCGCCACCTCGTGGAGACCGAGAAGCGGGCCCTGGTCTGCGCCTGCACCGCCTGCGCCCTGCTCTTCGACCGGCCGGGCACCGCCACCGGCCGGTACCGCGCGGTCCCCGGCCGCTACCTCACCGACCCTGGCCATCCGCTCGACGAGGGAGCCTGGGAGCTGCTCCAGATCCCGGTCGGCGTCGCCTTCTTCTTCCGCAACGCCGCCCTCGACCGGCTCGTCGCCCTCTACCCGAGCCCGGCCGGAGCCACCGAGAGCGAGCTCGACCCGCAGACCTGGCAGAGCGTGCTCGGCGGCGGCCGGCTGGCCGCCCTGCTCGAACCCGACGTGGAGGCCCTCCTGCTGCGCCGCTCGGAGGGCCGCACCGACTGCTACCTCGTGCCCATCGACATCTGCTACGAACTCGTGGGCCGGATGAGGCTGCTGTGGCAGGGCTTCGACGGCGGCGCCGAGGCCCGCGCGGCCCTCGACGCCTTCTTCGCGCAGGTCGAACGCCGGGCCAAGGCGCCGGCCGACACCGCCGGGGCGGGCCCGAGATGACCGACCTCGCCTTCACCTGCACCGGGGTGCGCGCCGACGCCTACGCCGCCGGCCCCACCCTCGTCTTCCGGCTGCGGATCACCGCCGCCGGCAACGCCCGGGTGCACGCCCTCGCCCTGCGCTGCCAGATCCGCATCGAACCGGCCCGGCGCGGCTACGGCCCCGCCGAGGCCGAGGGCCTGGCCGACCTGTTCGGCGAGCGCGGCCGCTGGGGCACCACCCTCAAGCCCGTACAGTTCGCCCAGGTCGCGCTGATGGTGCCCGGCTTCACCGGGGAGACCGAGACCGACCTGGTCGTCCCCTGCACCTACGACATGGACATCGCGGCGACCCGCTACTTCCACGCCCTGACGGAGGGGGAGGCTCCGCTGCTGATGCTGTTCTCCGGCACCGCCTTCACCGGCGCCGGCGGCTTCCGCGTCGAGCCCGTCCCCTGGGACCGCGAAGCCTCGTACCGGCTGCCCGTACAGGTCTGGCGGGAGATGGTCGAGCAGCACTTCCCGGGCTGCGGCTGGCTGCGGCTGCCCCGCGACACGATGGCGGAGCTGCTCGCCTTCCGCTCACGGCACTCCCTCGCCTCCTGGGAGGCCACCGTGCGCGCCCTCCTCGACGCGGCCGCCGCGGCCGACCCGCCGCCCCCGCCCCGCCGGTTCGGCTCCGCACTGCCCCGTGCCACCGAGAGGACGGCGCCATGACCACCACGGCCGCGACGGACTCCCGCTTCGCCACCGCCCGGCAGGTGGCCGACGCCGTCCTCTTCGAGGGCTACGTGCTCTACCCCTACCGCGCCTCCGCGGCCAAGAACCGGCTGCGCTGGCAGTTCGGCGTACTGGTCCCGCCCGCGTGGGGCCCGGCGCACGAGGAGCACGCGCACCAGCAGACCGAGATCCTGATGGAGCCGAAGGGCGACGCGCGCCTCGCCGTCGAGCTGCGGTTCCTGCACGCGCAGCGCCGCACCGTCCAACAGGTGCTGCCCGACGGCACGTTCGAGGACGTCGCCGAGCTGCACCTGGCGGACCGGGTCCTCGTCCCCTGGGACGAGGGGACCGAGGAGCGGGTCGAGCTGTCGGCCGGCGTGGCCGAACTGGCCGGGGAGGGACTCACCCTGCCCTTCCGCCGCCCCGCCCGCGAGAGCACCGAGCCCGTCCTCGACGCCGACGGCCGGCACATCGGCCGCCTGGTACGGCGCACCGAGGAGGTCGAGGGCGTCGTACGGCTGCGCGCCACCGAACTCGAGGGCGCCTACAGGGTGTTCAAGCTCACCGCGGTCGTCGAGAACACCAGCCCGTGGACCCCGCCCGGCGCGGCGGCCGACCGCGACGCGGCCCTGCCCCGGTCCCTGGTCGCCGCGCACCTCCTGCTCGGCCTCGACGCCGGCTCCTTCCTCTCCATGACCGACCCGCCCGAGTGGGCCAAGGCCGCCGTCGCCACCTGCGCCAACCGCCACACCTGGCCCGTACTGGCCGGCGAACCAGGCCGAGCCGACGTGGTCCTGTCCTCCCCGATCATCCTGGAGGACCACCCGGCCATCGCCCCCGAGAGCCTCGGCGCGATGTACGACGCCACCGAGATCGACGAGATCCTCGCCCTGCGCACGGCGGCCCTCACCGACCGGGAGAAGCGCGAGGCACGCGGCACGGACGCCCGCGCCGCCGCAGTCATCGACCTGGCCGACACCATGCCCCCCGAGGTACTCGAGCGGCTGCACGGCGCGGTCCGAGCCCTGCGCGAGATCACCGACCCGGACGCGGCCCGCCCGGACCTACCGGAGCCCCTCACCGAACTTGCCGACGAGCAGGCGGTGTTCCGGCCCGAAACCCCCTGGTGGGACCCGGCCCGGGACGACACCGCCGACCCCGCGCGCGACCGGATCCTCGTCGACGGCGCCCCGGTGGGCGTCGGCAGCCGGGTCCTGCTGCGCCCGGGCCTGCGCCGCACCGACGCCCAGGACCTGTTCCTCCAGGGCATGGCCGCCAGGGTCGAGGCGGTCCTGCACGACGTCGACGGGGGAGTCCACCTCGCCGTGACCGTCGAGGGCGACCCGGGCGCGGACATCCGACGCGAACAGGGCCGGTTCCTCTACTTCCAGCCCGACGAGGTCACCCCCCTGGAGGACGCGTGAGCGGCAGAACGCTGGTCGCCGGCATCGGCAACGTCTTCCTCGGCGACGACGGCTTCGGCGTGGAGACCGTACGGGCCCTGTCCGCGCACCGGCTGCCCGAGACGGTGGAGGTGGTGGACTTCGGCGTACGCGGAGTCCACCTCGCCTACCAGCTCCTCGACGGCTACGACACGCTCGTGATGCTCGACGCCACCGCACGCGGCGGCGAGCCGGGCACGCTCTACCTGATCGAGGCCGACGGGAGCGCGGGCCCCGGCGGCGCCGTCCTCGACGGCCACCACATGTCCCCCGACGCGGTCCTCACCCTGCTGGACACCCTCTGCGCCGGCACCGGAACCACCCCGCCCCGCCGCACGCTCGTCGTCGGCTGCGAGCCGGCCTCGGTCGAGGAGGGCATCGGCCTGAGCCCGCCCGTGGCCGCGGCCGTACCGCTGGCCGCCCGCATGGTGCTGGACCTGCTCCGCGACGAGACCGCCGCGCCCGACCGCGCCGCACTGAGGAGAACCCCATGAAGAAGGCCGTCGTCTACGGGGCCGCCACCGCCGCGCTCGTCCTCGTACTGCGGGAGGTCCTCCCCGACATCCGGCGCTACCTGCGGCTGACCAGGATGTGAGCCGCCGCCCGCCCGGAGCCCGACCGGAGCCCGCCCCCGCGCCGCCCCCGCGCCCGAACGGCGTGCGCCCGAACGGCGTACGGGGCGTGTCGTACGTCGGCGTGCCCGCCCGCCCCGCCTCCGTCCTGCCGGTGTAATGAGCCCCGGCAGGACGGAGTCCGATGCACGAGATGTCGATCGCCATGGCCGTCGTCGGCCAGGTGGAGGAAGCGGCCGCAGCCGGCGGCGCGAGCGCGGTGACGGCCGTCCGGCTCGAGGTCGGAGAGCTGGCGGGCGTGGTCCCCGACGCCCTGGCCTTCTGCTTCGAACTGGCCTGCGCCGGAACCGTACTGGAAGGCGCCCGCCTGGTCACCGAGACGGTGGCGGCCCGCGCCCGGTGCGGTTCCTGCGGGCGGCAGTGGCCGACCGGCATGCCTCCCGAACTGTGCTGCCCCGGCTGCGCGCGGGCCACGGACGTCGAGCTGCTCGCCGGCCGCGAGCTGCGGATCCTCACCGTGGACTGGGAGGACGGTCCCGCTCCCGGCGCAGCCCGTACCCGCGAACCGATCTCCGAGGAGGGCTGAACCATGTGCCGAGTGGTCGATCTACGGCAGGCGGTGCTCGCCAAGAACGACGAGGCCGCGCACACCCTGCGCACCGAACTCACCGCGCGCGGAACCGTGGTCGTCAACCTGCTCTCCAGCCCGGGCAGCGGGAAGACGGAACTGCTGGAGCGGGAGCTGCTCCTGGCCCGGGAGCGGGGGGTGCCGGTGGCCGCGCTGACCGCCGACCTCGCCACCGAGAACGACGCACGGCGGCTGGCCCGTTCCGGAGTACCGGTCAAGCAGGTGCTCACCGACGGGCTCTGCCACCTGGAGGCCGGGATGCTGGGCCGGCACCTGGACGGATGGCTGCCCGAGGACACCCGGATCCTCTTCGTGGAGAACGTGGGCAACCTGGTCTGCCCCGCGTCCTACGACCTGGGGGAGTCCCTGCGCGTGGTGCTCGCCTCGGTCACCGAGGGCGAGGACAAGCCGCTGAAGTACCCGACCGCCTTCGGTCTGGCACAGCTGGTGGTGGTCACCAAGACGGACATCGCGGGGGCCGTGGCCTTCGACGAGGCCGCCTTCCGCGCCAACGTCCAGCGGGTCAACCCCGGCGTGGAGGTGGCGCTGACGTCCGCCCGCGCCGGTGAGGGCCTGGGCCTGCTGCTTGACCGGGCACTGGCGGTGGGCGCGGGCACCGCGGCGCACACGCCGGTCATGGCGGGTCAGCCGCACACGCACGGGCACGGGCACGGCCACAATCACAATCACGATCACGATCACGATCACGGGCATGACCACGATCACGATCACCACGATCACGATCACGACCACGGCGACCACGATCACGATCACGACCACACGCACGGCACGCCGCACACCGTGGTGCCGACGCGCTGATGGAGACGGTCGAGCGGCGCCGGGTCACCGTCCGGGGCGTGGTGCAGGGCGTCGGCTTCCGGCCGTACGTGTACACCCGCGCCACCGGCCTCGGCCTCGCCGGGCACGTCACCAACACCCCCGAGGGGGTCGTCGCCGAGGTCGAGGGCGCACCGGCCGCCGTCAGCGCCTTCTGCGACCGGCTCGCCGCGGACGCGCCCCCGCTGGCGGTGGTGGACGCCGTCGACCACCGCCGGGTGCCGGTCGCGGGCGGCACCGGATTCAGCATCGTCGCCTCCCGCACCGGCGGCCCCGCCCGCACGCTCGTCCCGCCGGACGTGGCCACCTGCGCGGACTGCCTCGCCGAACTGGCCGACCCGGCCGACCGCCGCCACCGCCACCCCTTCATCACCTGCACGCACTGCGGACCGCGCTTCACCATCGTCACCGGCCTGCCGTACGACCGGGCCCACACCACGATGGCCGCGTTCCCGATGTGCCCCGACTGCGCCCGCGAGTACGCCGATCCCGCCGACCGCCGGTTCCACGCCCAGCCCGTCGCCTGCCCCGCCTGCGGGCCCCGGCTGCGGCTGCTCGCCGGACACCCGCCCCACGAGGTGACCGGTACCGACCCGGTCGCCGAGGCCCGCAGGCTGCTGGCCGCCGGGGCGATCCTCGCCGTCAAGGGGATCGGCGGCTACCACCTGGCCTGCGACGCCTCCCGGCCCGGCGCGGTGGCCGAGCTGCGCCGCCGCAAGGCCCGCGGGGACAAACCCTTCGCCGTGATGGCCCGCGACCTCGCCGACCTCGACCGGCTCGTCCACATCGGGCCCGAGGAGCGCGCCCTGCTGACCGGGGCGGCCCGCCCGATCGTGCTGCTGCGCCGCCGGGCCGCCGCGCCCGGCGCAGTGGCCGCAGGGGTGGCCGACGAGGTCGCCCCGCGCTGTCCCGACCTCGGCGCGATGCTCCCGTACACGCCCGTGCACCACCTGCTGCTCGGACTGCCCGGCGACCCGCCGGGTCCCCGGCTGCTCGTCATGACCAGCGGGAACCTCTCCGGGGAGCCCATCGTCACCGACGACGAGGAGGCCCTGGACCGGCTCGCCGGCCTCGCCGACGCCTGGCTCACCCACGACCGCCCCATCCACGTGCCCTGCGACGACTCGGTGGTGCGCGTCTGCGACGGCGAGCCGCTGACCGTACGGCGCTCCCGCGGCTACGCCCCGCTGCCCGTCGCGCTCCCGCTGCCGGTCCCCGCGGTCCTCGCCGCCGGGGGAGACCTGAAGAACACCTTCTGCCTCGGCGAGGGGCGCCGGGCCTGGCTGTCCGCGCACATCGGCGACATGGACGACCTCGCCACCCAGTACGCCCGCGAACGCGCCGAACGGCAGCTGGAGTCCATCACCGGCGTCAGACCCGCCCTCCTCGCCGCCGACCTCCACCCCGGCTACCGCTCCGGACAGCGCGCCCGCCGCGACGCCGCCGGCCGGCCCCTGGTCCGCGTACAGCACCACCACGCCCACATCGCCTCCGCGATGGCCGAACACGGCCTGGACGGCAGCCGGCCGGTGATCGGCGTCGCCTTCGACGGCACCGGCTACGGCGACGACGGCGCGGTGTGGGGCGGGGAGTTCCTGCTGGCCGACTACGCCGGCTACACGCGCTTCGCCCACCTCTCCTACGTCCCGCTGCCGGGCGGCGACGCGGCCGTGCACCGCCCGTACCGCATGGCCCTGTCCCAGCTGCGGGCCGCGGGCATCGAATGGACCTCCGACCTGCCCTGCGTGGCGGTCTGTCCGCCCGACGAACTGCGGGTGCTGCGCGGTCAGCTGGAGCGGAACCTGAACTGCGCCCCCACCTCCAGCATGGGCCGCCTCTTCGACGCGGTGTCCTCGCTGGCGGGGGTCTGCCACCGCTCCGGGTACGAGGCGCAGGCCGCGATCGAGCTCGAGTCCGCGGCGCTCACCGCGCCCGCCGACGACGCACCCGCCCCGGGGTACGCCTTCGCGCTGCGCCCGCCCCCGGACGGCGCCGAGGGGCCGGTGGCCGCGGATCCGGCGCCGGTGCTGGCCGCCGTGGCGGCCGACGTGCGCGCGGGCACCGACCCGGCGCGGATCGCCCGCCGCTTCCACACGGCGGTGGCCGACCTCGTCGGCGCGCTGTGCGTCCTGGCCCGCGAACGGCACGGCCTGGACACGGTCGCGCTGACCGGCGGGGTCTTCGCCAACACCCTGCTCTCCTCGGCCTGTGCCCGCGTCCTGGACGAGCGGGAGTTCACCGTCCTGCGGCACGTCCGGATCCCGCCGAACGACGGGGGACTGTCGCTGGGCCAGCTCATGGTGGCGGCAGCGGTCCACGCCACGGATGACCATTCCTAGCGAAGGAGAACCCATGTGTCTGGCGGTACCGGGCCGAGTGCTCGACATCGGGGAGAAGGACGGCACCCGCATGGCGACCGTCGACTTCGGCGGCGTGCAGAAGGAGGTGTGCCTGGAGTACCTGCCGGACCTCCAGGTCGGTGAGTACGCCATCGTGCACGTGGGATTCGCCCTCCAGCGCCTCGACGAGGAGTCGGCCCGCCAGACCCTCGAACTCTTCGCGCAGCTCGGCATGTTGCAGGAGGAGTTCGGCGACCCCTGGGAGCAGGCCGCGGCCGAGGGCGGTGTCCCGTGGCCGTTCACCGACGACCCCGACGAAGCCGCAGCGCAGGAGGAAGCCCGCCAGTGAAGTACATCGACGAGTTCCAGAACCCCGAGCTCGCCCGCAGGCTGCTCGACGACATCCACGCCACCGTGACCCGCCCCTGGGCCCTGATGGAGGTCTGCGGCGGCCAGACGCACACCATCATCCGGCACGGCATCGACCAACTCCTACCGGAACAGGTCGAGTTGATCCATGGCCCGGGCTGTCCGGTGTGCGTCACCCCGCTGGAGGTCATCGACAAGGCCCTGGAGATCGCCTCCCGTCCGGATGTGGTCTTCTGCTCCTTCGGCGACATGCTGAGGGTGCCGGGCACCGGCCGCGACCTCTTCCAGGTGCGCAGCGAAGGGGGCGACGTACGGGTCGTGTACTCCCCGCTCGACGCGCTGCGGATCGCGCAGGAGAACCCGGGGCGGGAGGTCGTGTTCTTCGGCATCGGCTTCGAGACCACCGCGCCGCCCAACGCCATGACGGTGTACCAGGCCAGGAAGCTGGGCATCCGCAACTTCAGCCTGCTCGTCTCCCACGTCCGCGTCCCCCCGGCCATCGAGGCGATCATGCGGTCGCCGAGCTGCCGGGTCCAGGGCTTCCTCGCGGCCGGGCACGTGTGCAGCGTGATGGGCATGGGGGAGTACCCGGAGCTGGCGGCCCGCCACCGGGTCCCGATCGTGGTGACCGGCTTCGAGCCGCTGGACATCCTCGAAGGCGTACGGCGCGCCGTACGGCAGCTGGAGCGCGGCGAGCACACCGTCGACAACGCCTACGCGCGCGCGGTGCGCCCGGAGGGGAACCCGGCCGCCCTCGCCATGCTTGAGGACGTCTTCGAGGTGACCGACCGGGCCTGGCGGGGCATCGGGGTGATCCCGGACAGCGGCTGGCGGCTGTCGGAGCGCTACCGGGAGTTCGATGCCGAGCACCGCTTCTCGGTGACCGGCATCAACACCCGCGAGCCCGCCGAGTGCCGCAGCGGCGAAGTGCTCCAGGGGCTGCTCAAGCCGCACGAGTGCGAGGCCTTCGGCACCCTGTGCACCCCGCGCAGCCCGCTCGGCGCCACGATGGTGTCCAGCGAGGGCGCCTGCGCCGCGTACTACCTGTACCGCCGGCTGGAGCTCACTCCCGCCCGGACCGCCGTTTCGCCGGAGGCGAGCCCCGTTGCCTGAGACCGCGCAGCACACCACCGCGCAGCACACCCCCGCGCAGCACACCACCGCGCAGCACACGCCCGCGCAGCACACGCCCGCGCCGCCGGCGCTCGACGTCACCGGCTGGACCTGCCCTGCCCCCCTGCGCGACCGCCCCCGCGTGGTGATGGGCCACGGCGGGGGCGGCGCGCTCTCGGCCGAACTGGTCCAGCACCTGTTCGCCCCCGCCTTCGGCGGCGAGGTGCTGGCCCAGCTCGGGGACTCCGCCGCGGTCTGCCTGGGCGGGGTCCGGCTGGCCTTCTCCACCGATTCGTACGTCGTGCGGCCGCTGTTCTTCCCTGGCGGCGGCATCGGCGACCTGGCGGTCAACGGCACCGTCAACGACCTGGCCATGAGCGGGGCCCAAGCCGCCTACCTCTCCTGCGGGTTCATCCTCGAAGAGGGCGTCGAGATGTCGGTCGTGGCGCGGGTGGCCGAGGAGATCGGAGCCGCCGCGCGCGCCGCCGGGGTGGAGGTGGCGACCGGCGACACCAAGGTCGTCGAGGCGGGTCACGGTGACGGGGTGTACGTCAACACCGCGGGCATCGGGCTGATCCCCGCCGGGGTGGACCTGCGGCCCCAGCGGGTCGTGCCCGGTGACGTCGTGATCGTCAGCGGTGAGATCGGCCTGCACGGGGTGGCCATCCTGAGCGTCCGGGACGGGCTGGAGTTCGGCGTGGACATCGAGAGCGACTGCGCGCCGCTGAACGGTCTCGTCCGGGCCATGCTGGCCGTCACCCCGGACCTGCACGTGCTGCGCGACCCCACCCGCGGGGGTCTGGCGGCCGCCCTCAACGAGATCGCGGCCGCCTCCGGGACCGGTGTCGTCATCCAGGAGGGCCGCGTGCCGGTCCCCGCCGCCGTCGCCAACGCGTGCGCGATCCTCGGTCTCGACCCGCTGTACGTGGCCAACGAGGGCAAGCTGGTCGCGTTCGTCCCGCGCGAGCACGCGGACGCCGTCCTCGACGCCATGCGAGCCCACCCGCTGGGCCGGCACGCGGCCGTGATCGGCGAGGCGGTCGCCGACCACCCCGGCCTGGTCGTGGCGCGCACGGGCCTCGGCGGCACCCGGGTGGTCGACCTGCCCATCGGAGAGCAACTGCCACGCATCTGCTGACGCGGGCCGGGCAGGAGATGATGGAAGGGGAGGTCCGTTTCTGCGAGGCCGGACCGAGCGCGGAGGAGGTGTGCGTGCCATGACGGAGCACGACGGCGGTCCGTCGGCGCGGAATCTGGAGGAGGGCCGCCTGCTCAAGGAGCTGGAGGCCATCCACCGCACGCGACACGAGACGCTGCTGCACGGGTCGGACGACGCCCTGGTGACCCATACGCAGCGGATGAACGAGCTGGAGCACGAGTACGTGCGCCGGCACCCGCAGCGGGCCCAGACGGCCGGCCGCACCCGCTCGGGAGCGCGGGCCCGCGGCGCCGCGGAGCAGGGCGCGCCGTAGCCCGGAGCGGCGGCCCGCGGCCCGCCCTGCCCGGCCCCGAGGCCAGCACCCCCGGCCCCGAGGCCAGCACCCCCGGCCCCGAGGCCCGCACCCGCCCGGCCCCGAGGCCCGCACCCGCCCGGCCCCGAGGCCCGCACCCGCCCGGCCCCGGGGGCCGGGCGGCCGGGCGGCGGCCGGGGTCACTCCTTGTGCGTGTAGCGCACGCGCGCCCACAGCGGGAGGGCGAACCAGCACAGCAGGTACCAGGCCAGTACGCCGGCCACCAGCCAGGGCACGAACGCGTTGTGCGTGGCCGCCCGCAGCACCAGCAGGAGCGCGGCGGTGAGGGTGGCCAGCAGCAGCAGGATGCCCGCGAACGTCAGCCGTGAGGCCCAGGCGACCGTCTCGGGCTTCATCCGGCGGCCCGAGACGATGCGGTGGAAGGCGACGGGAGCGATGAGCGCCCCCGTGGACAGGGACCCCAGGACGACGGTGACGATGTAGATCGTCTTGTCGGTCTGGGGCAGGCCCTGGAAGTGCGGCGTGAAGACGACCGTCAGCAGGAAACCGAAGAGGATCTGCACGCCCGTCTGGGTGACCCGGATCTCCTGCACCAGCTCCTGCCACTGCCGGTCCGCGCGCTCTTCCTCGCTTTCGTCCCTGCCGTCGTTCCGTACGGCGTCGTCTGCCTCTGCGCCCATGCCGCCTCCCGGTGGGCGTCACCTCCGGGCCTGCTGGCCCCCGGTGGCGCTCTCGTTCCCGCGTTTCGTCCATGGTCACCCCGCGGTCGGCGATCGGCAGGTGCGGGAACCGGCCCGCAATGGGTCACGCTTGCCTCGGATGAGACATCTTTGTATCATTCGAGGCGAAGGAGGCTCATCATGGTGTCGGAAGAACAGCTGCTGGACAGCGCCGCGCGCGTCCTCGCCGGCGACCACAGCGCCTCGATGGTGCAGATCGCGGCAGGGACCGGCACCAGCCGTGCCACGCTCGGCCGCCGCTACGCCACCCGCGAGGCGCTGCTGAAAGCCGTCGCGGTCCGCACCATCCAGGTGGTCGACGAGTGCCTCGCCCCGGCCGGCCTGCCCGAGACCGCCGACGGCGCGGCCTTCGACCGCGCCCTGGAGGAGCTGGTCGTCGCCCTGCTGCCCGCCGCGCACCTGTACGGCTTCACCTCGCGGGACGCCACCGTCCTCGCCGACCCGCGGTTCCGGGCCGGCATCGACCGGCAGGACCAGCGGGCGCTGGCCTTCCTCGCCCACGGCCAGCGGCTGGGGCGGCTGCGCGCCGACCTGCCGCCGTACTGGATCTGGTACGCGCTGTGGGGACTGCTCGACGCCGCCGCCGAAGGCGTCCGCGACGGGCGCCTCGCCCCGCGCCAGACCGGCCGTCTGGTCCTCACGTCCTTCCTCGGCGGGATCCGGCCCCCCGGACAGCCGTCCGCGTAGCCGCCGGTCCGCCCCTCTCCGTGCACCGACCCGAACGGAACCCCATGCATCCCGCCGCGCTCGACCCCCGCCGGTGGATCGTCCTCGCGATCCTCTCCGGCAGCCTCCTGCTGATCTCCATGGACACCACGATCCTCAACGTGGCCTTCCCCTCCCTCGTCGGCGACCTCCAGCCCAGCGCCGTACAGCAGCTGTGGATCATCGACATCTACGCGCTCGCGCTGTCCGGCCTGCTGGTCACCGCCGGAGCGCTCGGAGACCGCTGGGGGCGCAAGCGGCTGCTCATGGTGGGCTTCGGCATCTTCTCGCTGGCCTCGCTCACGGCCGTCTTCGCCACCGAAGCCTGGCACGTCATCGCGGCCCGCGCGCTCCTCGGCATAGGCGGCGCGGCCATCATGCCCTCCACCCTGTCGATCCTGCGCAGCGTCTTCACCGACGCCAAGGAGCGGGCCTTCGCGCTCGCCGTCTGGGCGGCCGTGTTCGGCGGCGGCATGGCCTTCGGCCCGGTCGTCGGCGGGCTGCTCGTCCAGGACTACGGCTGGCACTCCGCCTTCCTCCTCAACCTGCCCGTCGCCGCCCTCATCGTCGCCGCGGGCCTGCGCTACCTGCCCGAGTCCCGCTCCCCGCGCAGCACCGGCGCCTGGGACTGGTGGGGCGTCGGCCAGTCCATCGTCGGCATGCTCGCCCTCGCGGGCGGCATCAAGCAGCTCGGCAAGAGCGGCGTCGGCGACCCGCTGCCGTGGGCCCTGCTGGCCGTGGCCGCCGTCGCGCTGACCGTCTTCGTACGCCGCCAGCTGCACCGGGACAATCCGCTGCTCCAGGTGCGGCTGTTCGCCAAGCCCGCCTTCAGCGTCGCGGCGACCGCGATCTTCCTGCCCATGGTCGGCATGGGCGCGATCCTCTTCCTGGTCACCCAGTGGTTCCAGTACGGCCAGGGCTACACCCCGCTGGAGGCCGGCCTGCGCCTGGTGCCCGCCCCGCTCGCGCTGATCTGCGCCTCGATGGTGGCCCCCGCCCTCATGCAGCGCTTCGCGATCCGGCACGTCCTGGGCGCGGGCCTGGTCGTCCTGGCCGTCGGCATGGCCCTGCCCTGGACCTTCCAGCAGTTCACCGACCTCGGATACCCGGCCTTCGCGGCAGCCCTGACCGTCATGGGCCTGGGCGCCGGCATCGCGACCACCGTCGCCTCGGTCACGCTGATCTCCTCCGCGCCCGCGGACGAGGTCTCCAGCGCCGCCGCCATCGAGGAGACCTGCTACGAACTGGGCTCGGCCATGGGCGTGGCCATCCTCGGCTCCACCGCGGCCGCGCTCTACCGGGGCAACCTGCCCGCCCTGGACCTCGACGGGCCGAGCGCCGCGGCCGTACGGGACTCCGTGGGCGAGGCCGCGCACATCGCCGAGACGCTCGGCGGCGCCGTCGGCCAGGCCCTGATCGACACCGCCTCGCAGGCCTACACCCTCGCGATCACCCCGGCGTTCCTCATGGCCGGCGGGCTCGCGATCGCCGCGGCGGCCACGACCTGGGCGCTCATTCCGCGCGACCTGCGGCCCACCGAGAACCACTGATCCGAACCGACCCGAACACGGGCGGGGCGGGCGCCGGCCCCAGGGTGGTGGTGCCCGGCGCCGCGCGGTGGCCCAGCCCCGTCCGGTACACGTCCAGGGCCGCCTCGGTCCGGCCCGTCCGGCGCAGCAGGTCGCCCAGCATCCGGCACAGGTCCGCGAGGTCGCCGCTGGCCCCGCTGCGCTCCAGCAGGGCCAGCGCCTGCACGTAGTGCTCCTCGGCCGTCTCCGGCTCACCGCGCTCCTCGGCCATCAGGCCGAGGAGCCGGTGCGCGCCCGCGGCGTGCACGGCCCCGTGGCTGTCGCCCAGCTCCAGCAGCGCCGAGAGCAGCTCGGCGGCCTCCCCCGACCGGCCGAGCCGGCGCAGCACGTCGGCCAGCTCCACCTCCACCTGCGCCGTGTACAGGGCCGCGCGCCGGGCGGCCAGCATCTCCCGGGCCGTGCGCAACTCGCGCTCCGCCGCTTCGAGTTCGCCGTTCTGCGCCTGGACGTACCCGCGCATCCAGTGGCAGTGCGCCAGATCGGTCCGCAGCCGCAGCTGCCCGTAGATCGCCTGGGCCTTGGCGAGCGAGGCGTCGGCGTCGGCCACCCGGCCCTCGGCCAGGAACGTCCGCGCCACCTGCCGGTGCATCCCCGCCACCAGCGCCGGATCGCTGACCTGCGGGGCCAGTGCGAGGGCGAGCTCGGCCGCGTGGGCGGCGCGGGCGTGGGCGCCCATGTCGATGTACGGCCCGATCACCGCGGCGTAGAGCAGGACCAGCGCCTCGGGATCGGCCAGCCCGCTCGTGCCCAGCTCGTCGATGGCGGACTCCAGCAGGTAGCAGGCGTAGCGCAGCTCTCCCGCGAGCAGGTGGGCGACGGCGCGGCCGCGGACCGGGCGGGCCCGGCGGGGCAGCGGCTCATCGGCCAGCAGGCGCTCGGCCGCCTCGAAGTGGCCGATCGCGTCCGGCAGTTCCCCCGACTCCAGGGCGCACTCGCCCAGCCCGAGCAGCGCCTCCGCCTGTTCCGGCACCAGCGCCAGCTCCCGCGCCTCGTCGAGCAGCCGCCGGTACCGTACGGCGGCCTCGTCGGCCGCGCCGGTGCCGAGCGTCTGCTGGGCGTCGGCGAGCGCCAGTCGCAGCTCGGTGGCCAGGTGGGCGGGGCGGCCGGTGGCCAGCTCCTCGTACGAGGTGCCCAGGCGCCCGGCGAGGAAGCGCAGCGCGGTCTCCGACGGGCGGACCCGGCCCGACTCCAGCGTCGAGATGTAGGCGGGCGTGTAGCTGGGCTCCGCCAGCTGCCGCTGGGTCAGGCCCAGTTCGGTGCGCAGCCGCTGAACCCTGCCGCCGATGCGGGCCGGTTCGTCCATGGAATCCCCCTGGTTGCTCGAACTCCCCAGTATTCAGGGGGATCAGGTCATTGCGCACGCCCCGCGTGCCACCTAGTTTAAGCAACCGATTCAGCAGGCTTAACTCCTTGCTTAACTGTCGGCTCAACCGCCTTTCCAGGGGGAGGACTTCATGCGTCCAGTCAGAGGCCGGGCCAGGGGGCCGGTGCTGCGCGCCGCCCTCGCGGCAGCCTGCGCCGCCGCGGTTCTGGTGACGGCGGCTCCGGCCGGGGCGGCCGGCCCGGCGCCGGCGGCGGGCGGGGTCGAGGTCGAGATACCGGGGCCGGAGCACGGCGGCGACGCCGGGTCCGGCCACATCCGCGTACCGGCCGCCGGGGCCCGGGCGAAGACCGCGGGCGGGCTCTCCGAGGCCGAGCGGGCCGCCGACGGCGAGGTCGCCAAGATGATCGACAACGGCCCCACGGGCGACCGCCTCGACGTGGTCGTCATCGGCGACGGCTACACCTCGGCCGAGCTGGAGCGGTTCCGCGCCGACGCCCGGCAGAAGTGGGACGAGGTGACGGCCGTCGAGCCGTACACCACCTACCGGAACCTCTTCAACGTGTGGACGGTCGACGCCGTCTCCCGCGAATCGGGCGTCTCCGGCGACCCCGCCCCGGCCACCGTCCGCGACACCGCACTCGGCTCGTACTTCTGGTGCGAGGAGATCGAGCGGCTGCTGTGCGTCGACCAGCCCAAGGTCGACGCGTACGTGGCGAAGGCCCCGGCGGCCGACCTGGTCATCGTGCTGGCCAACAGCGCCAAGTACGGCGGCGCCGGCTACAACGAGCGCAGCGACACCCTCGGCTACGAGGGGATATCGACCGCCTCGGCGGGCCACCCGAAGTCCGGCCAGGTGGCCATCCACGAGACCGGCCACTCGCTCGGCAAGCTCGCCGACGAGTACTTCTACGCCGGCGTCCCGGAGTACGAGGAGTACACCGGCCCCGAGCCCGCGGAGTCCAACAGCTCAGCCCTGCCCGCCGACCGGATGGCCGACCGGCAGGCCAAGTGGTACCGCTGGCTCGGCGAGACCTCCCCGGACGGCGGCACGGTCGGCGCGTACGAGGGCGGCGGGTACTACACCACCGGGCTGTACCGGCCCACCGACAACTCGATCATGCGGGTGCTGGGCAAGCCCTTCAACCTGCCCGGCGTCGAGGCGATGATCGGCGGCTTCCACCGGCACGCGCGGACCGTCACGCCCCTCACCCCGACCGACCGCACCCTGCGGCTGCGGCACACGGCGAAGGCGGCCGTGCCGAGGCTGGCCGGAGCGGACGGCCGCCAACTCGTGGTCAGGTGGTACCTCGACGGCAGGGAGCTGAAGAGGTTCGAGGGCCGCACCGAGGTGGCGGTGGCCGACCTGTGGCTCTTCGACCTGCGCACCCACCGGCTCACGGTCACGGCCGAGGACCGCAGCCCCTCCGTACGCGACCCGGCGATCGCCCGCACCCTGCGGTCCACGGCCGAGTGGAAGGTCCGCCTCTGAGCCCTGGCGCCGGGTCCCTCAGACCCGGCGCCAGGCGGCCATCGCCCAGGAGAACAGCCCGAACAGCATGAGCCCGGCGGCGACCAGCACCAGGAGCCAGGGTCCCGCCGGGGTCAGGGTGAAGGCGCGAAGGGTGTCGTCGACACCCTTCGCCTCCGACGGGTCGA
This sequence comes from Streptomyces sp. NPDC058525, assembly GCF_042719495.1. Lineage (NCBI taxonomy): Bacteria > Bacillati > Actinomycetota > Actinomycetes > Kitasatosporales > Streptomycetaceae > Streptomyces > Streptomyces sp. NPDC058525. The sequence goes on along the minus strand of NZ_JBHXNP010000011.1, from coordinate 894 downwards.
AGCGCACCGCCGCGTATACGACGAAGGCGCCCGCCGCGGCGAAGACGGCGCCCCGGGCCACGCCGCCGGTGACACCGACGAATTCGACCGCCTTGCGGACCCCCTGCGGCATCCGGTCCGTCTTCAGGTGCTTGAGGAAGGTGCGCATCGCGGCCCGTACGGCGATCACGGCGCCCCCGACGGCGATCGCCGCCCCGGCCGCGCCGACCCACCACGGACCGCCCGGCAGCTCCATCACCCGGGCCGTCGTGTCACGCGACTGCTCGTCGCCGGACTGCCCGCCGCCGGACCCGGCCGCGAAGGACAGCACCGAGAACGCGACGGCTCCGTAGAACACCGCCCGCGCCGCCGACGCCAGCCGCTTGCCGGCCTTGTCGCCGTCGGGGCCCGCCGCGCCGAACACCGCCTCCGACAGCCGCCACAGCATCATGCACACCACGCCGATGCCGACGGCCCATACGAGGAAACCGCCGAGGGGCTGCCGGGTGAGCTCCTGGAGCGCGCCCGTGCGGTCCGCCTCCGGCCCGCCGCCCCCGAAGGCCACCCGGAGGGCGAGCAGCCCGACGAGCACGTACAGCACGCCGCGTGCCACCAGCCCGCACCGGGCCACCACTTCGCGGCCCGTGCCGCCCCGGGAGGCGGTACGTACACCCTCGCGCCTTGCGCTTTCGCGTGTCTTCCCGCCGCTTGTCATGACACGCGGCTACCCGGGCCGGGCCACTCCATGCCCCTGCGCCGCCGTACTACTGGTCGGGCCAGCCGGGCCCCAGGGGACGCGCAGCGGCCGGGGGGGGCCCCCCCCGGGGGGGCGGGGGGCCCCCCCCCGGCGTCGCCGCCCCCCCCCCCGGGCCGAAGCCAGGGCGGGGGGGATGGGCCTAGCCGCCGGGGTTTTTG
>NZ_JBHXNP010000010.1:119175-149203 GCF_042719495.1 Streptomyces sp. NPDC058525 | reverse complement strand
CCCCTGGAGGGGAGGCGGCCCCTACCTGCGCCGTCCGGCGAGCGCGTCGCCGGCCGCGCCCACCGCTATCCCGAGCGCCACCATCACCACGTATCCGTAGACCTCGTAGCCCTCGGGCACCAGGAAGCGGACGAAGCCCATGAAGTGGATCCAGCCGAGCCATTCGTGCAGCAGGCCGCTCGCGCCGCCGACGACGAGGACGAAGCTGATCAGCCCGGTCACGGCGGTCACGGGGGATTTCGGTGTAGTGGAGGTCATGCTCCGACGGTAGGCGGGCGGTCTCGGGCGGCGGATCGGCCGTTGGGCGCTCGCGGACGGTACTTAAGTATCCGGTTCGCCGCGCGGATGCCCGGTCACGGCCCGGGCCGCGTAGATTTCCGGGACATGCGCCGCATCCCCCGCATCCCCGGCATCCACCGGATCGCCGGCATCGAGCGGATCCCCCGCACCCGCCGGGACTGGGCCGCCGACCTGGCCCTCGTCCTCTTCGCCGCCTGTTTCGCGGCCGTCAGCTCGCAGTCCATCCCGGTGGCCGACAGCGTCGGGCCCGCCTGGCGGGCCGCGGACCAGGCGGCCGGCGGACTGGCCTGCGCGGCGGTGCTGCTGCGGCGGCGCTGGCCGGTGCAGCTCGCGGTGGTGCTGCTGCTGGCGGGCACGCAGGCGCACTATCTGACCGGCCCGGCGCTGGTGGCGGTGTTCACGGTCGCCGCGACCCGGCCGTGGCGGGTCACGGCCTGGGTGGCGGCACTGGCCTTCGCCCCGCTCCCGCTGTTCCTGTGGCGGCTGCCCGAGATGACCGAGGACCGGGCGGGCCCGGCGGTGACGTACTTCGCCCTGATCGCCGGGGCCATCGGCTGGGGCCTGTTCCGGCGCTCCCGGCAGCAGCTCATCGCCTCACTGCGAGAACGCGCCGAACTGGCCGAGGCGGACGCGGAGTCGCGGGCCCAGCGGGTGCGGATGGAGGTGCGTGAGGAGATCGCCCGCGAGATGCACGACGTGCTCGGGCACCGGCTGTCGCTGCTGAGCGTGCACGCGGGCGCCCTGGAGTACAACCCGGGCGCCCCGCCCGCGGAGACCGCGCGGGCCGCCGGGGTGATCCGCGAGAGCGCGCACCTGGCCCTGCACGACCTGCGCGAGGTGATCGGGGTGCTCCGGTCCGGAACGGGCATCGACACCGCCGAGGGCCGGCGGCCGCAACCCGAGCTGGCCGACCTGGAACGGCTGGTGGCGGAGGCCCGGGCGGCGGGCGGACGCATCGAGCTGACCGGACCGCCCGACGGGGCCGCGCCGCCCGCGCTGGCGGGCCGCACCGCGTACCGGATCGTGCAGGAGGCGCTGACCAACGCCCGCAAGCACGCGCCCGGCGCGACGGTCCGGGTACGGGTGGCCGGAGTCCCGGGGGACCGGCTGACGGTGGAGGTGCACAGCAGCCGGCCGCCCGGCCCGGCGCCGGGGGCCGGGCCGGACCTCGGGCCCGGCGAGGGCGGCGGGCAGGGGCTGGTCGGACTGGCCGAGCGGGCCCGGCTGGCGGGCGGCAGGCTCACGGCCGGTCCGACGGACGACGGCTTCCGGGTGGAGGCCTGGCTACCCTGGCAGAACTGAACGCAATGAAGGGGCGCGGGTGATCCGGGTACTGCTGGTCGACGACGACGCGATCGTCCGGGCCGGGCTGCGCCTGATGCTGGGCGGCGCCCCCGACATCGAGCTCGTCGCGGAGGCCGCGGACGGGGCCGAGGTGCCCGCGCTGGTCACCTCGTACCGCCCCGACCTGGTGCTGATGGACATCCGGATGCCCGGTGTCGACGGGCTGACCGCCACCGAGGCGCTGCGGGCCCGGCCCGGCGCGCCCGAGGTGCTGGTCCTGACCACCTTCCACACCGACGCGCACGTCCTGCGGGCGCTGCGCGCCGGAGCGGCCGGCTTCCTCCTCAAGGACACCCCGCCGCAGGAGATCGTCACGGCGATCCGGGCGGTGGCCGCCGGTGACCCGGTGCTCTCGCCGGCGGTCACCCGCCGGCTGATCGACCGGGTGGCGGCCGGCACCGACCAGGACACCCGGGCGACCGCCGCCCGGGAACGGCTCGCGCTGCTCGCCGGGCGGGAGCGGGAGGTGGCGCTGGGGGTTGGGCGCGGTCTGTCCAACGCGGAGATCGGGCGGGAACTGCACCTGGCGCTGCCGACCGTCAAGACGCACGTGTCCCGGATCCTGACCCGGCTCGACCTCAACAACCGGGTCCAGATCGCCCTGTTGGTGCACGACGCGACCCCGCCGGGCGGCTAGCGCGGCGGGCCGGCCGGTGTCGTTCAGCGGACCCGGCCGTACAGGTTCGGGTTGTAGGCGCTGAAGCTGGAGACGCGGACGTTCTTGCCGGGGCGCGGGGCTTCCAGGTACTGGCCGTCGCCGAGGTAGACGGCGACGTGGTAGACGCCCGAGGCCCTGCCGTTCGAGCTCCAGAAGACCAGGTCGCCGCGGCGGAGTTCGGCGCGGGAGATCGGTGTCGTCGCCCGGTACTGGTCGTCGGCGACCCGGGGGAGGGAGATGTCGGCGCTGCGGTAGGCGGCCTGGACCAGGCCCGAGCAGTCCCAGCCGTGCGGGCCGTTGCCGCCCCAGACGTACGGGTCGCCCAGGTGGCTCCGGGCGAAGGAGACCGCGCCCTCGGTGCCCTGGCGCAGCGGGGTGCCGGGGCTCCCGCCGGAGGGGGCTGAGGGGGCTGAGGGGGCTGAGGGGGCGGATCCGGACGAGCCGGAGCCGCCGGAGCGGCCCGTGTTGCGCTCGTACTTGTCCTGGTGGGCGGTCCACCGCCACCAGCCCGTCGCGTCCTGGTACCAGTACACGCGGTCGGTGGCGTCCCAGCCCGCGCGGCCGCGGAAGGTCGGCTCCGAGGTGCGGGGAGTCGACGGGGACGAGGACGGGGAGGCGGAGCCGAAGGTTTTCTGGGCCTTCTGGCCGGACTGGCCTGACTTCGCGAGGTACTTGTCGTAGTGCGAGGTCCAGCGCCACCAGCCCGTCTCGTCCTTGTACCAGTACTTCGACCCGTCCCGGCCCGCATGGGCCGGCGCGGGCTCGGCGGATGCGGTGCCCGCGCCGGCCCCGACCAGCAGGGTGGCGCCGACGGCGGCGACCACCGCCCCGCGCAGGGTGCAGCGGCGGCCGGCGGCCCCGGCGGCCGCGAGGCCGGTGGCGCCGCCGGCGCAGCCGGCGCAGTCGCAGCCGTCGGGTATGACCTCGGTGAACTCGGGCATCTGCATGGGCGGTTCCTCTCCAGGGGGATTCATCGGGGGTCTTCTCAGCGGGCGTCGGCGGCCGGGCCGCGCGCCGTGTAGAAGGCCACGGTCAAGTCCTTGACCAGGGCCTTGCGTTCGTAGTCGTCCAGGCTCACGAGCCCGCGGTCCGACAGCCGGTGGACGGTGTCGTCGACGGCGTCGAGCACGGAGGTCAGGACGGAATCGCGGTGCCGGGCGTCGATCGCCGCGATCCGGCGGCGCTGCATCGCCGGTGCGACCTCGGGGGCGTACTCGACGCGCAGCGGACGGGCGGAGAACACCTCGATGCCGACCGGCCGGCATTCGGCCGCGAGCAGCCGGGTCAGCTCGTCGCCCACGGCCTCGGTGTCGCGCAGGGTCTGCGGCCCGGCGTCGCCGTCCGGCTGCCGGAAGGAGTCGGCCGGCATCCGGGAGAGCACCCGGGCCGTCACGGACTCCACCTGCCCGCGCAGGTAGCCGCCGTGGTCCTCGACGGCGAGCAGGGCCCGCGCGGTGTCCTTGACCCGCCACACGACGAGGACGACGGCCCGCAGCGCGGTGCCCTCGGCGTCGACGACGGGGAGCGGCTCGCTGCGCCAGTGCCGCAGCCGTACGTCGACCCGCGCGTGGCGCGGCAGCGGGCTGGACCAGATCAGGCCGGTGCGGCGGACCGTGCCGCGGTAGCGGCCGAACAGGGTCAGCGCCCAGGCGTGCCCGGCGCGGCCGCGGCGCAGCCCCGCCACGGCGGTGAGCGCGAGGACGGCGCAGGCGGCGAGTGCGGCGAGGGGCCAGGCCTCGGCGGCACTGCGGGGGAGGCCCGGGCCCGGGCGGCCCGTGTACCGCACCAGCAGGACGGCGCCGGAGGCGGCGAGCAGCACGGCGGCCAGAGCCCACCAGCCCGAACAGGCCCGGGCGGGGCGCTCGGCGAGCTCGGCATCGAGCACGGCCGGCAAACTCCGCCGCCCCCCTGCCCCAGAGCCCCGCCTACCCACGCCCCCCGCCCCGGCCGGGCTGCCCGGCCTTGTCGGGGCGCCCGGCCCTGTTGGGAAGCTGCGCCCCGCCACACCGCCCGGCCCGATTCCGGCGCCGAGCCCTGGCGGGATGCCCGGCCCCGCCGCACCGCCCGGCCCGATTCCGGCCGGGATGCCGTGCCTCATCGGGGTGCCGGGCCCCGCCGCGCCGCCCGGCTCTGGCGGGGCGGGGTGTCCCGTTGCGGCGCCCGGCCCGGTGACCGGGTCCGGCCCGGTCGGGAAGTCGTGGCTGGGGCCCGTCGGGGCAGTGGGGACGGGGTGGGGGCCGTCCTGGTCGGGGGGTCGGTGGTCCTCGTCTCGGAAGAGGGGGCCGAGGACCAAGGGGCCCCGGTACGGCCGGAGGACCAGGCTCGGTGAGACCCCGCGCGGGCCCTCGCCCGCCACGGGTATCCGCCCCAACGGGTCGGATCCGCCCAGCTGTTGACGCCGCGAAAGATGATCAAGAACGGATCGATCTTCGCGGAATCGTGCAAGCACCTCATTCCGGAAAGGTCCTGACAGGCGAGGGCTTTAGTCCTTTTTCGCTTCGATATGAGGAGAAAGGTCGCGGAGAGTGAGACGCTGGCTGCATGGCCCAGTGGGGACAGAATCCCGAGGTCGACTGGCCCGCGCGGCCGGACACGAGCCTGGCGCTCAATCGCATGGGCACCTTCGACTGGGACCTCGACAGCGGTCGGATGTTCCTCGATCCGACCGCCCTCGAGGTCCTTGAGCTGCGCCCGGACGAGTTCGACGGGACCACCGCCGGGCTGCGCCCCCGCATCCCGCCCGCCGACGAGGCCCGGCTCGAGGCCCGCGTGGCCCGGGCCCTCGAGGACGGGCACAGCCACTACGGCGCCTACGTCCGCGGCCGCCGCCGCGACGGCACCCTGGCCTGGCTCCACATCCAGGGGCACATCATGCGGGACCCGGGCGGGCGCCCGTACCGCGTCATCGGGATCCTCCGCGACGCCGCCCACGACCCCGGCGAGCCCGGCGCGGCCGGGGAGCGGGCCGAAGGGCGGCGCCGGATGACCGGTGTAGTCGAGCGGACCACGGCGATCCTCGCCCACGCCCGCACCGTCAACGACGTGACCGACGTCCTGAAGGACCCGGAGGCCCTCGGCCACCTCGGCGCGGTCAGCGTGATGCTGGGCGTCGTCGACGGCGGTCGCATCCACCTGGTCGCCGAGGGGCAGCTGGGCTCGTACGTGCCCGAGATCGAGTACACGCGGATCGACGCCCAGCTCCCGATGAGCGAGGCCGTCCGCACCATGCAGCCGGTCTACCTCGCCTCGCGGGAGGAGTTCCAGCTGGGCTACCCGCAGCTGTGGCCGTACATCGAGCCGCTGTCCGTGCGCAGCGGGGTCTACCTGCCGCTGATCGCCCAGGGGCGGCCCATCGGCGCGCTCGGGCTGCTCTACACGCGCGACGGGGACTTCACCGCCGAGGAGCGCAACGTGCTGATGGCGCTCGGCAGCGGCATCGCGCAGAGCCTCCAGCGCGCCATGCTCTTCGAGCAGGAGCACGACCTGGCGGAGGGCCTCCAGCGGGCCATGCTGCCCCGCCGGATCCCCGAGGTTCCGGGTGCGCTGATCGCCGTGCGCTACCGGTCCGCCCGGATGGGGCGGGACATCGGCGGCGACTGGTACGACGTGATCCCCCTCGGCGAGGGCCGGGTCGGGGTCATGATCGGCGACGTGGAGGGCCACGACACGGACGCCGCCGCCGTCATGGGCCAGCTGCGCATCGTGCTGCGCGCCTACATCGTCGAGGGGCACACCCCCGGCACCGCCATGGCACGGGCCTCGTCCTTCCTGCGCGACCTGCAGACCGAACGCTTCGCGACCTGCACGTACGCCGAGGTGGACCTCACCAGCGGGATGCTCCGGATGGTCCGCGCCGGCCACCTCGACCCGGTGGTGCGGCGCGGGGACGGCAGCTGCCACCGGATCCAGGTGGCGGGCGGGCTGCCGCTCGGGCTGCCGGCCCGCGAGCAGTCCGGGACCGGCTCGGGCTACCCGGTCACCAGCCTCGAACTGCACCCCGGTGACACCCTGCTGCTGTGCACGGACGGGCTGATCGAACGGCCCGGATCGGACCCCGACACCGGCATGCGCGAGCTCATGGCGGCGGTCCGCGGCGGCCCGGTCGACGTGGAGGAACTCGCCGACGTGCTGTGCGACCTGGTCGGGGACTCGGGCGGCGGGGACGACATGGCCCTGCTCGTCCTGCGCCGCCGCGGTACGCCCACCGGACGCGGCGGCGGACCGCTGCGCCACCGGCTGGACCCCGGCGACCCGGACGGTCCGGCCATGGCCCGGCACCTGATCCGGGCCGCGGCGGCCGCCTGGGGAGCGGGGGAGCGGGCCGACGAGATCGAACTCGCGGCGGACGAGCTGATGACCAACGCCCTGGTGCACACCGACGGCCCCGCCGAGGTCCGCATGCGGCTGACGGCGGAAGGCCTGATCCGCATCGAGGTCGATGACTCCAGCAGCGCCCTGCCCAGGCGCCGCGAGGCGGGGGACTGGGCGGTCTCCGGACGCGGGCTGCTCCTGGTGGAGCGGCTCGCGGACGCGTGGGGCGTGGAGCCCCGGGGCGGCGGGAAGTGCGTGTGGTGCGAGTTCGCCGTCACCGCCCCGGAGCCGGCGAACGCCCCCGAGCCGGTGGCCGGCTGACCGTCAGAGGGCCGCGTACGGGCCTCAGGAGGCGGCGTACAGGCCCTGTATCGCCTTGGTGTTCTGCAGGGCGGTGAGCTTGCGGACGAACAGCACGGCGAGCACCGCGGCGGCGACCATCAGCAGGTCGGAGAGGACGCCGACGGCGGAGGCGTCGCGCGCGGCCTCGGAGGTCTCGGCGTACTTGTACATCTGCGCGTAGACGCGGTCGACGCAGGCCGCGAGGACCCAGACCAGCCACCAGGCCGTGAGGGGCGCGGCGGATACGGGGCGGTAGGAGCCGTCGGGTGCGAGCTGGGTGCTGGCCGTCCAGATCTGCCGTGCGGTGCGGAAGGGGAGGAACAGGTTCCCGATGGGCACGAACCAGGCGCCGATGGCCCAGCCGCGCCCCAGCGTGAACGCGTCGGGGCGGAAGATCTCGCCGTTCACGCGCACGCGGTGGAACCAGATGATGAAGACGGTCGCCGTGCCGAGCAGCGTCAGGAGCTGCAGGCTCCCGGCCAGGGCGGTCAGGCCGTCCGACACGGAGAGCTTGTCGCTCGCGCCCCGGTCTGCGCCGGCGATGAGGTCCTTCATCGCCGACCAGGCGAACAGGTTCACGCCGGCCGAGAAGAGGTTGACCGCACCCGCGACGGACAGCAGCACGGTCAGCGCGGTCGCGAGGCCCTGCGGGGAACGCAGTACGTCGCCGGGCGGCGGCGGGCCGGCGTACACCGGCTGGCCGGGGTACGGCTGCCCGGGATGCGCGGGCTGCCCGGGGTAGGGCTGCTGCGCGTACGGCTGCTCCGGGTACGGCTGCCCCGGGTACGGGCCGGCCGCCTCGTGCGGCGGCGGGCCGGGCGGTGGCGGCGGTGAGCCGGGCGCGCTGAAGGACATGACGAAGAACCCCCACGGGAAAACGCGTGACATGCGGATGCCGCGCGACGACGGGCGCGCAGGCACGGCAGAACATATGCCAGCCCGCTGACCTGCGTCCAAACGATTCCGGCGGGGCGCGCTACAGGCGCACGAGCGTGACCTCGGTGGCCTTCACACTGGTCCACACCGCGGCCCCGTCGACGATGCCCAGTTCGGCGGCCGCCTCCGGGGTGATCTCGGCGACCAGGTCGGGTGCCTCCTCCGGGGTGATCAGCACGCGCAGCCTGCTGCCGACGGCCGTGATCTCCCGTACGGTGCCCGGCCAGACGTTGCGCGGACTGCCGCCCGGGCGCTCCCGGTGCACGGACACGGCCTCCGGGGCGATGATCGCGAGGGCCCGCGTCCCCTCGGGCAGCGCCTCGGCGACGACGAGGCGGCCCCCGGCGGCCAGGTCCAGCCCGTGCGCGGACGCGGTGCCCGGCCAGGCGTTGCGCCCCAGCATCCGGGCCACCCACGGGGAGCGCGGATGCCGGGTCACCGCGGAGGGCGGGGCGTCCTGGAGGGTTTGCCCGTCGGCGAGTACGAGGACCCGGTCGGCCAGGGACACCGCCTCGACGGGATCGTGCGTGACGATCAGGCAGACCCCGCCGAAGCCGGACAGGTGGGTGCGCAGGGTGTGCCGGACGCGGGCCCGCGTGGTCTGGTCGAGGGCGGCGAGCGGCTCGTCGAGCAGCAGCAGCCGGGGGCGGGCGGCCAGGGCGCGGGCGAGGGCGACGCGCTGGGCCTGGCCCCCGGAGAGCTGGGCGGGCTTGCGCGCGGCCAGGTGCCCGACGCCGAGCCGGTCCAGCCAGGCCTGGGCCTCGCGCCGGGCCTCGGCCCGCCCCACCCCGTGGGCGCGCAGCCCGTACGCGGTGTTGGCCAGCGCGCTCAGGTGCGGGAACAGCGCGCCGTCCTGCGGAACCCAGGCGACCTGCCTGCGGTGCGGGGGCAGGGCGGTGACGTCGGTGTCGCCGAGCCTGAGCTCGGCGTGGGCGCGCGGGGTCAGGCCGAGGAGGGCGCGCAGCAGGGTGGTCTTCCCGGCGCCGTTCTCACCGACCACGGCGATCGTCGTGCCCGGTTCGGCGTCGAGGGTGAGCCGGTTGAAGCCGGTGACGGTGGCGTGCAGCGACCAGTGCCCGCCCCCGGCCGGCGCGGTCTCCACCGGTTCGGCGCGGGCCGCGTCCGCGTCCGCGGACGCGGGCACGGACGCGGGTACGGGTGCGGACGCGGGTACGGGTGCGGACGGCTCCTCGGCCGGCGTCGGCGCCGCGTCGGGCTTGCGGGTGACGGGAGTGCCCGTCCAGCGGCCGCGCAGGGCGATCAGTACGCCCATGGCGATCGCGAGCAGCAGCAGGGAGACGGAGGTGGCGGCCTCGGGCTCGTCCTGGAGCAGCAGGTACACCTGGAGCGGCAGCGTCTGGGTGGTGCCGGGCAGGTTCCCGGCGAAGGTGATGGTCGCGCCGAACTCGCCCAGCGCGCGGGCCCAGGTGAGCGCGGCACCGGCGACCAGGCCGGGGGCCACCATCGGCAGCGTCACGGTGAAGAACACGCGGACGGGCGAGGCGCCGAGCGAGGCCGCGGTCTCCTCGTAACTCTGCCGGAGCCCGCCGAGGGCGCCCTCCAGGCTGATGACGAGGAACGGCATCGCCACGAACGTCGCCGCGACGACGGCTCCCGACGTGTGGAAGGGCAGGGTGACCCCGAAGCTCTCCTCCAGCCAGGGACCCAGCAGACCGCGCCGGCCGAAGCCGAGCAGCAGGGCGACACCGCCGACGGTCGGCGGCAGCACCATCGGCAGCAGCACCAGCGAGCGGACCAGCGCCTTGCCCTTGAACTCCACCCGGGCCAGCAGCCAGGCGAGCGGCACGCCGAGGAGCAGCGAGAGGCCGAGCGCCCAGAAGGACACGACGAGCGAGAGGTTCAGGGCTTGGACCACGCCGGGGCTGCTCAGGTGGGCGCCGAGCTCGCTCCACTGGGTCCGGCTGAGGATGCCGATCAGCGGCAGCAGCAGGAACGCGACGGCGAGCAGCGCCGGGAGCGCCAGGGTCACGGGCGGTCGGGTGCGGGTGCGGGGTCTGCTCATGGGGTGTTCCTGGCTCGGGGGCGGCTGCGGGGAAGCGTACGCGGGCCTGCCGCGCACACGGCGAAGGGCTGCCCGTCCCCCCGGACCGGGCAGCCCTTCTCGGTGTGCGAAGGCGGGCGGCGGGCGGCGGACGCCAGGAGGGGCCCGCCGCCCGCCGGACCGGGGCCTACACCTGCTGGAAACCGGCGTCCTGGAGGATCTTCTGCGCCTCCGGGGTGCTCAGCCAGGCCACGAACGCGGCGGCGGCCTCCGGGTTCTTGGACTGCTTCAGCGTGGCGGCCGGGTAGGAGGCCACCGCGTTCTCGGCGTCCGGGATGTCCACGGCGACGACCTTGTCGCCGGACTTGGCGGAGTCGGTCTTGTAGACGAGGCCCGCGTCGGCCTCGCCCAGCTCGACCTTGCTGAGGACGGCGCGGACGTTGGGCTCCTGGGAGACGGGCTTCACGGTGACGCCCTGCTTGTCCAGGATCTCCTTGCTGTAGCGGCCCACGGGGACCTCGGGCGCGGCGAGCACGACCTTGATCTTGGTGTCGGCGAGGTCCTTCAGCGCGGCGATCTTGAACGGGTTGCCCTTGCCGGTCGCGATGACCAGGCGGTTCTTGGCGATGACCTTGGCCTCGCCCGTCTCGCCCTTGAGGCCGTCCATCGTCTTCGTGTCGGCGGTGACCAGGGCGTCGGCCGGCGCGCCCTGCTTGACCTGCGCGGCGAGCTCCTGCGAACCGGCGAAGGAGAAGGTGACCTTGGTACCGGGGTGGGCCTTCTCGTACGCGGCGCCCGCGGTCTTGAAGACGTCCGTGAGGGACGAGGCGGCGAGCACGGTGAGGTTCGCGGCCTTCGGCTCGGCGGAGGCGGAGGCCGAGGGGCTGCCGGAACCGGCGGGCTTGGCGTCCCCGCCGTTGCCGCAGGCGGCCAGCGGGACGAGCAGGGCGGCGGTCAGCGCGGCGGCGGCGCGGCGGCGGTTCAGGGTCGCGGACATGGGTTGATGCTCCTCGGTCGGATCGGCGGCCGGCCTTGTGCCGGGACCGGGGCGGTCCTGGATGCGGCGGGACTGCACGTGCGACAAGGTAGGGCCATCCGTGGCGCATTTGCAATTGGCTTGGGCTCATCTACATGGCAGATGCCATGCCCCTTGTGATATCCGCCGAAAGTCCTTCGGTAACGGGCGGTCCGCCTCGCTAAAGTCAGGGCATGGCTGATACGGCAACAGGAGCAGGATCCGGATCGGGGTCGGGATCGGGATCGGGATCGGGAAATGACACGGGATCCGTACGCGTGGACGCGTGGATCTGGTCCGTGCGCCTGACGAAGACCCGCTCGACGGCGGCGACCGCCTGCCGGGCGGGTCACGTGAGGGTCAACGGGGAGCGCGCCAAGCCGGCGCAGCCGGTGCGCGCGGGCGACGAGGTCCGGCTGTTCCACGCCGGGCGGGAGCGCATCGTCGTGGTGCGCCGGCCCGTGTCCAAGCGGGTGGGCGCTCCGGTCGCCGCCGAATGTCTGATCGACAAGAGCCCGCCCCCGCCGAGCCCTGTCGAGGCCGCCGTGGTCGGCATCCGCGACCGCGGCGCGGGCCGCCCGACAAAGCGCGAACGCCGCGAGATCGAAACACTCCGCGGCCGCCAGTAGCCTCCCGGCGGGGCCAGGCCTACGAACGCGCCCCGGCCCAGCCCTGCGCCCCGGCCCGGCCCAGCCTGGGTGCGACCCGCCCGTGGTGTGCAGGCGGCCTGGTCGGTGGGGGCGGTCCGCGGGGCCCCTCCGGGGTGTCTCCTCGGCTCGCGCACTGAGCCTGACCGGACGCCATCAGCCCCGGTTGCGCGCTCGTCCTGCGGGGACCCCCCTGCGCGGCCCCACTCCCCTCCACCACGCGTTCCGCGGAGCCGGCGAGGACAGGCCTTGCCACCGGAGCCCAGGCGTGGGGTGGGGACACGGCGGAGGGCCCCCGGAGGACGAGCGCGCAATCCAGGCTCCCACCCGCGAAGCCGAGGCCAAGTGCGCGAGCCGAGGAGGTCCTCCGGCGGGGCACCGCCCCACACCCCGGACCCGCCGGACAGGGACAGGCCCTGCCTCCGGAGCCACGGGCCCCGCAGGACAAGCGCGCAACCTGGGCCCGACATACGCAGCCGAGGAGATTCTCCGGCCGGGCACCGCCCCACACCCCGGACCCGCCGGACAGGGACAGGCCCTGCCTCCGGAGCCACGGCCCCGCAGGACAAGCGCGCAGCCCGGGCTCCGGAAGCAGGCAGGGACCGGTCTTACAGGCGCTTTTCCAGTGACGGGCCCCTCGGGGGGTTCTTCGGGGGCTTGACCTTGACTTCCACGCCGCCCCAGAAGGCCAGGCCCATGACGACCACGCGCGGTGCGCCCGGTTCCGGCGGGCCCGGGGTGTCGCGCTGGTCGAAGGCGCCCATCAGGCCGAAGCCCCGGACCTCGACCTCCACGCCCGGTGGCACGGTGATCTCGATACCGCCCATGATGGCGATGCAGTTGATCACCACCTCGCGCTCCGCGAAGTTGGCCTCGCGCAGGTCCAGCTCCCCGCCGCCCCAGAACGCCACCGCGTCGAAGCGCGCCGGCACCGTCCACGCACCCTTGCGCTGGAACGCCGACATGACCGCGATCCCGGTCGCTGACGACGCCCGGCCGCCGATCCGCGCCGGCCAGGACACGCCCGAGGCGCCCGAGGCGGCCGGGGCCGCGAACGGCGCCGGCGCCGGCAGCGGCGCCGACGCCCCCGCCGACGGCAGGTCGCGCGTCAGCGGTTCCAGTTCCGCGTACGTGCGCGACTTGTACGCCGCCTCCAGCCGCTCCTCGAATTCCTCCATGTCGAGCCGGCCCTCGGCGACGGCGTCGCGCAGACGCTCCACCACCCGGTCCCGGTCGGCATCCGACGCCCTCAGCTCCGGCAACGGCTTCTCCGGCCGCTCGTCACTCATGCGGACCAGCCTATGCAGGGAACCCGGGGAGTTGTACGGCTTCAACCCCTGCCGATCTCCGGGATGCCCCTGATTTACCCCGGGCCCGCACCCCGGCCCCGCACCCCCGGCCCGCACCCGGGCCCGGACCACGGGCCCGCACCGGACCCGCCCCCTCACCCCCGCCCCGCATACATCCGCGCGATCACGTCCTCGATGTCCGGCTCCCGCACCGACAGGTCCGACAGCGGATACCGCGCCGCCACCGCCGCCACCAGCGGCGCGGCCGAAGCCCCCGCCGGGAACGCCAGCCACTGCCGCGGCCCGTCCACCTTCACCACCCGCGCGCCCGCCACCTCGATCGGCCCGAGCTCCCGCTCCAGGTCGACCACCAGCGTCCGCTCGCTCTCCCCCGCCGACCCCGCCGCGTGCAGCCCGGCCAGCGGGCCGTCGTACATCAGCCGCCCGTGGTCGATCACCATCACCCGCTCGCACAGCTGCTCGATGTCCTGGAGGTCGTGGGTGGTCAGCAGCACCGTCGTGCCGAGCTCCGTGTTCAGCTGCCGCAGGAAGCCCCGTACCTTCGCCTTGCTCACCACGTCGAGCCCGATCGTCGGCTCGTCCAGGTACAGCACGTCCGGATCGTGCAGCAGCGCCGCCGCGATGTCCCCGCGCATCCGCTGCCCCAGTGACAGCTGCCGTACGGGGACGTCCAGCAGCTCGGCCAGGTCCAGCCGGTCCACGCAGCGCTCCAGGTTCTCCTCGTAGCGTGCCCGCGGGATCCGGTACATGCGCCGCATCAGGCCGTACGAGTCCTTCAGCGGCAGGTCCCACCACAGCGTCGTGCGCTGCCCGAACACCACCCCGATCCGGTGCGCGAGCCGCATCCGCTCCCGCGCCGGGTCGATGCCCGCGACCCGCAGCCGGCCGCCGCTCGGGGTCAGGATGCCGGTCAGCATCTTGATCGTGGTCGACTTGCCGGCGCCGTTGGGCCCGATGTAGCCGACCATCTCGCCCCGCGCCACCTCGAAGCTGATCCCGTCCACCGCCCTGACCTGGCGCTTCTCACGGCGCATCAGGCCCACCCGGCGCCGTACGTCGAAGACCTTCTCGACCCCGTCCAGCGAGATCAGCGCATCCGCCACAGCCACAGCTAGCTCCCCGTGCTTCGGTACGAACGGACACCCGCGCGCCACGCCAGCGACGCGGGCAGGAACACCACGAAGGCCACCAGCGGGCTCAGGAACGCGACCCACCCCGGCAGGCCGAGGGGATCGGGCCGCCCCAGCACGTACAGCGCCGGCAGCCAGTTGACGAAGGCCAGCGGGATGACGAAGGTCACCCCGCGCAGCAGGTCCTTCGCGAAGATCGTCGGCGGGTACTGGAGCATCGCGTTCCCGCCGTACGTGAAGGAGTTCTGCACCTCGGCCGCGTCCCCCGCCCAGAACTGGAACGCCGCCCCGGCCACCATCACCGCCCCGAAGATCGCCGCCCCGGCCACGATCATCACGGGCACCAGCAGCACCTTCCCGGCCGACCAGTCCACCGGCAGCACCGACACCGCCCAGCCCAGCACGGCCAGTCCCTGCGCGGTGCGCCCCAGCCGGCGCAGCGCGAACCGGTCCGCGGCGACCTGCGCGAGCAGCGGTACCGGCCGCACCAGCATGGTGTCGAGCGAGCCGTCGCGGACGCGCAGCCCGATCCGGTCGGTGTTGCCGAGCAGCAGGTCGGCCAGGCCCAGCGAGGTCGAACAGGCCCCGTACAGCAGGGCGATCTCGGGCAGCGAGAAGCCGCCCAGCGCGTCCACGTGCCGAAACATGATCCAGATAGCGACGAAGTCGAGCAGCTGGATGGCCGCGTTCCCGAACAGCGCGAGGAGGAAGGAGGCCCGGTACGTCATCGTCGACCGGATCCACATCTCGACGATCAGCCGGTAGCCGCGCAGCCCCTCCCGCAACCGGTCGCGCCGCGGCACCTCCACGGCCCCCGGCTCCCGCTCCCGCCACGCCTCGGGCCCCTGCTCCGGCTCGCGCTCAGGCCCCCGTTCCAGCACCGTCTCAGCCACCCTGGACCACCACCTTCCGCGTCGCCGCCGACTGCAACAGCCGCCCCGCTCCCAGCAGTACGCACGCCCATCCGGCCTGGAACCCCAGCGCCTGCACGGCGTTGCCGGCCCCGGAGTGCTTGCCCACCAGCACGTCCATCGGCACCTGGAGCATCGCCGCCCATGGCAGGGCGCGCACCAACTCCCCGAAACCGCCCGGGAACACGGTCAGCGGTAGCAGCACCCCGGAGAAGAAGATGGCGACGACCTGCGCCATCAGATTGATCCCGGCCCCGTCCATCAGCCAGAACGCCGCCAGCCCCAGCAGGTAGCGCAGCGCGAAGCTCACCAGCAGCCCCAGCCCGACCGAGACCAGGAACAGCAGCCAGCGCGCCGGGTCGGCGGGCAGCGCCAGCCGGAAGGCCAGCGCGCCGGCCACCAGCGGGACCACCCCGCGCCCCACCAACTGGAAGGCGGCCCGCCCCAGGTCGGCCGCGAGCCACCACATCTGGAGGTCCGCCGGCCGGTACAGGTCGACGGCGATGTCCCCCGTACGCACGCGCTCCTGGAACGTCTCCTGGAACCCGCCCCCGATCAGCGCTCCGGCGGCGAGCAGCGACTGGCTCACCCATACGAAGGTCAGGGCCTGTGCCTGGTCGTAGCCGCCGAGTCCGGGCCGCTGGTCCCACAGGGCTATGTACGTGTAGGCGAGGATGAAACCGAACACGGTGTTGGTGAACACCCCGGCCGCGGTCGCGGTTCCGTAGGTGGCGTAGCGCCGGAATCCGCCTGCCGCGACGGCCAGGTAGAGGTGCACTCGCTGAAGCACCGTATCCCTCCCTTTCCCAGGTCGTTCCTACGTCGGCCAAAGCGCGCGAGCTTAGTGCGGAGGGGCGAGCCACGCGACCGATTTACCCCCGTCCGGAGCGGAATCGGCGGCCAATCGGGTAGACACCATGAGGTACAGAAGTGGATATTTCGCACGGCGTCGAGGAGTCCTGGAGATGAGCGACCAGTCACCACCCCCGGGCTGGACCCCTCGCGACCCGGACACGCCCGACGGACAGCGGCACGCGCAGGCCCCGCATCCGGGCCGCCCGGCCGGCTCCACGGGGCCGGCCGGGCCCGCCGGGACCGCCGGGACCGCCGGGACCGCCGGACCGGGCAAGCCCGGCAAGAAGCCCCGGCGCAAACGGACCGGCTGGCGCCGCCTCTTGCCCACCTGGCGCATGCTGCTGGGCGGGGTCCTGCTCCTCGCGCTGCTGCTCGGCGGCGCCCTGGTCGCCGGCTACCTGCTGGTGGACATCCCGCCGGCCAACGCCGCCGCGACCGCCCAGTCGAACGTCTACCTCTACTCCGACGGCTCCCAGCTGGCCCGCGACGGCGAGGTCAACCGCGTCAACGTCCCGCTGTCGCAGGTCCCGCGGACCGTCCAGCAGGCCGTACTGGCCGCCGAGGACCGGGACTTCTACTCCGAACGGGCGGTCGACCCGAAGGCGATGCTCCGCGCCGCGTGGAACACGGCGACCGGCAAGGGCACGCAGTCGGGTTCGACGATCACTCAGCAGTACGTCAAGAACTACTACTTGGGCCAAGAACAGACGATCAAGCGGAAGGTCAAGGAGTTCTTCATCGCGATCAAACTCGGTCGCGAGAAGTCGAAGGACTACATCCTCGAGGGGTACCTGAACACCAGCTACTTCGGCCGCAACGCCTACGGCATCCAGGCCGCCTCGCAGGCCTACTACGGCAAGGACGTCGGCAAACTCACCACCGCCGAAGGCGCCTACCTGGCCACCCTCCTCAACTCCCCCAGCGCCTTCGACGTCGTCTCGCACCCCCAGGGCCGCCCGCGCGCCCTCGCCCGCTGGAACTACGTGCTCGACGGCATGGTCAAGAAGGACTGGCTGCCGGCCGCCGAACGCGCCACGACCCAGTTCCCCGAACCGGGCAAGGTCCGCGCCGCCGCAGGCCTCTCCGGCCAGCGCGGATACCTCGTCGAGGCCGTCAAGGACTACATCACCGAGAACAAGATCCTCGACGACAAAACCCTCGCCGAGGGCGGCTACCACATCACCACCACCATCGACAAGCGCCGCCAGAACGACCTCGTCGAAGCCGTCGACGACCAGATGGTCGGCAAACTCGACCCGGAGAAGCGCAAGGCGGACCGCGTGGTGCGCGCCGGCGGGGTCTCCATCGACCCGGCCACCGGCAAGGTCGTCGCCCTGTACGGCGGCATCGACTACACCAAGCAGTACGTCAACAACGCGACCCGGCACGACTACCAGGTCGCCTCCACCTTCAAACCGTTCGTCTTCGCCGCCGCCGTAGAGAACGACTCCCGCACCCAGGACGGCCGCCGCATCACCCCCAACACCATCTACAACGGCGACAACAAACGCCCCGTCGTCGGCGGCCGGATCCGCTTCGCCCCAGAGAACGAGGGCCAGGTCAGCTACGGGAACATCACCGTCAACACCGCCACCGACCTCTCCGTCAACACCGTCTACGCACAGATGGCCGTCGACGTCGGCACCCTCAAGGTCAAGGAGACGGCCGTCGCCCTCGGGATCCCCGAGAACACCCCGAACTTCGACCCCGGCCCCGCCATGGCGCTGGGCACCATGCAAGCCAGCGTCCTGGACATGACCCAGGCGTACGCCACCCTCGCGGACCACGGCCGGCGCACCCCGTACACCTTCCTGGAGAAGATCGCCAAGGAGGACGACACCGTCGCCCTGCCCGAGCGCACTCCCACCCAGGCCGTCAGCCGCGAGGCCGCCGACACCACCACCTCCATGCTGGTCAGCGTCGTCGACAACGGCACCGGCACGGCCGCCCTCGCCGCCGGCCGCCCGGCCGCGGGCAAGACCGGCACCGGCGAACTCGACCGCTCGGCCTGGTTCGCCGCCTACACCCCGGACCTGGTCACGGTCGTCGCGATGATGGGCCAGGACCCGGACACCGGCGCCCTCCAGTCGCTGTACGGAGCCCTCGGGGAGGCCCGTATCGGCGGAGGCGGCTACCCGGCCCGGATCTGGGCCGCCTATACGAAGACGGCCCTGGAGGGCACCGACCCCGTCGACTTCGACCTGGAACTCCAGCCGGGCGCGGCCCAGCCCCCGCCGCCGCCGACCTTCGAATCGGAGCCGCCGGAGGAGACCGAGCAGGGCGAACGCAGCCCGACCCCGCCCGGCCGCCCCACCCGCCCGACCCCGTCG
Organism: Streptomyces sp. NPDC058525; assembly: GCF_042719495.1. Taxonomy (NCBI): domain Bacteria; kingdom Bacillati; phylum Actinomycetota; class Actinomycetes; order Kitasatosporales; family Streptomycetaceae; genus Streptomyces; species Streptomyces sp. NPDC058525. Next base: position 131,112 of record NZ_JBHXNP010000010.1, on the reverse strand, counting down.
AACCCGACGGGCGGACAGAACCAGGGCGGCCAGAACAACGGGGGCCAGAACCAGGGCGGCCAGAACAACGGCGGGCAGAACAACGGCGGGCAGAACAACGGCGGCCAGAACCAAGGAGGCCAGAACAACGGAGGCACCACCCAGGGCAACCAGGGCGGCACCTCCGCGGGCACCCAGGCGGGCACGACACAGGGCAGCAGCCAGGGCGCGGCCCAGGGCGCCGACGCGGGAGCGGTGGGAGGCGTGCGCCCTCCGTCGGCCTTCCTGGAATAGCCCTGCCGACGGCCCGACCGGCCGGCCTAGTGACCGGAGGTCGCCTTCAGCCCCACCACGGCGACCAGCAGCAGACAGATGAAGAAGATCCGGGCGGCGGTGACGGGCTCACCCAGCACCGCCATACCGAGCACGGCCGCACCGGCGGCGCCGATGCCCACCCACACGCCGTACGCGGTACCGATGGGCAGGGTCTTCGCCGCGTACGACAGCAGCACCATGCTCGCGACGATCCCGGCGCCCGTGAACACACTGGGCCACAGCCGGGTGAAACCTTCGGTGAACTTCATGCCGATCGACCAGCCGACCTCGAGCAGACCGGCGAGGAGAAGCAGAACCCATGCCATGACGGCACCTCCGAGACATCGAGCGATACGGGGTGCGTCGTCTTGTCGTACCCGGTACGGCGCGTCTCGTCGGGTTCCCCTCCACCGTAGCAAAAAACGACGAAAGGGCTGGTGACCTGGGCCACCAGCCCTTTCGAGCAGTCTTCGGCGAGGGATCAGAGGTACAGCCCGGTGGAATCCTTCGATCCCTCGAGCCGCTCGGCGGCCACCGCGTGCAGGTCCCGCTCGCGCATGAGCACGTACGTCGCACCCCGCACCTCGACCTCGGCCCGGTCCTCGGGGTCGTACAGCACTCGGTCGCCGGGCTCCACGCTCCGCACGTTCTGCCCGACCGCGACCACCTCCGCCCAGGCCAGCCGCTTGCCCACCGCGGCCGTCGCCGGGATGAGGATGCCGCCGCCCGAGCGGCGCTCGCCCTCCGGCAGATCGGACTTCACGAGCACGCGGTCGTGCAGCATCCGGATGGGCAGCTTGTCGTGGGTGGTGTTCTCGCTCACGCCACGAACCTACCTGCCCCCGCCCGGCCCGCGCCGCGCAGGGTCATCGGCACTCGTGTGATCGGCGCTCGCGGCATCGGCGCTCGCGACATCGGCAGTCGCGACATCAGCGCTTGCGCCGCGCCGAGACCACCAGCAGCCCGACCACACCGGCCGCGAGCAGCGCGACGGGCACGATCCGGCCGACGCGCGGAGCCCCGTCGTCGTGGCGCAGACCGTCCCTCACGTCCGTCACGAGACGGTTCACCGCGACGAAGGCGCGCCCGGCGGTGTGATCGACCGTGGAGGCGACCCTGGCCTTCGCGTCCCCGATGATCGTCTTCGGGTGCATGCGCACGCCGATCTCGTCGAGCGTCTCGGCGAGCTGCTCGCGGCGGCGGACGATGTCCGCCTCGATCTGTGCGGGGGTCCTGGCTTCCGGCACCGCGCTGCCTCCGTCGTCGTGGTCCTGTGGGGGCGTAGTCCGCCATGAACAGTCTGTCAGCTTAGTCTCGTGCACGTACCGATCCCCTCTTGAGGAGACTGCCGACATGAGCGAGCGACTTCAGCCGGGCGACACCGCCCCCGCCTTCACCCTGCCCGACGCGGACGGCAACGAGGTCTCGCTGGCCGCCCACAAGGGCCGCAAGGTGATCGTCTACTTCTACCCGGCCGCGCTGACGCCGGGCTGCACGAAGCAGGCCTGCGACTTCACGGACAACCTGGACGTGCTGGCCACGGCCGGCTACGACGTCATCGGCGTGTCCCCGGACAAGCCGGAGAAGCTGGCGAAGTTCCGCGAGAAGGAGAACCTGAAGGTCACCCTGGTCGGCGACCCGGAGAAGGAGACCCTGGCCGCCTACGGCGCGTACGGCGAGAAGAAGCTGTACGGCAAGACGGTGACGGGCGTCATCCGCTCGACGGTGGTCGTGGACGAGGAGGGCAAGGTCGAGCACGCCTTCTACAACGTCAAGGCCACGGGCCACGTAGCCAAGATCATCAAGGACCTGGGCATCTGACCCACGCCCGTCCCGCGCGGCCCGCACCGGCAAACCGGTGCGGGCCGCTCCGTTTATCGGGCGAATCGGCCCGTAACCGTCCGACTATCGGTCCGTTACTCCATACGAGGGCCGCACACGCGGCCGGTACACGGAGGGGGACGCGGATGTCGATCAGTCCGTACACGAGGGAGGTCCTGGCGGAGGCGGCGGAGGGGGCACGGACGCTGACCGAGGCGCTGCTGAGACTCGGGGTGGACCCGAAGAGCGGCTCCCGGCGCTACCTGCACGACCGCATGCGCAAGCTCGGAGTGGACGTCTCCCACTTCGAGCCGGAGGGGGTGAAGTGGACGAGGGAGGTCCTGGCGGAGGCCGTTGCCGCTTCGACGAGCATGTGCGAGGTGTTGCGACGGCTCGGCCTCGAGGTCGTGGGCGGCCACCACACGCACATCAGCCGCCGCGTGAAGGCCTTCGGCATCGACACCTCACACTTCAAGCTGCCGTCGTCCGCAGGACGCCGCAGGCTCCGGCGGACCCCGGAGATGCTCCTCGTCAGACAGCACGGGGCAGATGCCCGACGGACCCCGGGCGAGCGGCTCAAGGTGGCGCTGGTGGCCCTGGGTGTCCCCGACAGGTGCGCCATGTGCGGTATCGCGCCCATCTGGCAGGGGTATCCGCTCCCGCTCGAGGTCGACCACATCAACGGCGACTGGCGCGACAACCGGCGGGAGAACCTGCAACTGCTGTGCCCGAACTGCCACTCCACCACGGACACGTACCGCGGCCGCGCGAAGGGACGATGATGAGCCGGTCGTACGTGCGGCGCGTGAAGCCCGACGGGGCAACCCTGCGCGACGCTGTCGCCTCGTCCCAGTCGCTGGCAGAGACGCTCCGTCACCTGGGCAAGACGCCCTCCAGCAGCATGAACGAGGCGCTCAAGCGGTGGATCGACGAGGACGGCCTGTCCACCGTCCACTTCCTCGGGCAGGCCCACCAGCGCGGGAAGCCGGGCCGCGGCACCGCTCAGCCGACCGTCGACGTCCTCGTCAAGCATGACGGGAATCGACGACGCACCCGTACCTCTGTCCTGCGGCGTGCCCTGAGAGCGATCGGTGTCCCGGAGCAATGCGACATGTGCGGGTCGCCCCCTGCCTGGCGTGGACGGCAGATGACCCTGGAGGTCGACCACATCAACGGCGACTGGAGCGACGACCGGCGGGAGAACCTGCGCCTGCTGTGCCCCAACTGCCACGCGGTGACGGACACCTGGTGTCGAGGAGGACGGCGTGGTCGCTAGCTCGTAGGTGCATCAACCACGGGGGCGGCGTGCGCAGTAGAGTGTCTCTGGCTCGCGCCCGTACGCCACCTGGTGAGCGGCGGCCTTTAGGTGGCCGCGCATGTCGGTTCGAATCCGACCGGGCGCACTCGATGGAAAGGGCCTGGTCTCCCATGGGGAGACCAGGCCCTTTCCCGTCAGCCCAGGAGTTCGTGCAGGACCGGGATCAGGGCTCGGAAGGCCTGGCCTCGGTGGGAGATGGCGTTCTTTTCGGCCGGGGTGAGTTCCGCGCAGGTGCGGGTTTCGCCGAGGGGCTGGAGGATCGGGTCGTAGCCGAAGCCGCCCGTGCCCGACGGGGTGTGGCGCAGGGTGCCCAGGAGGCGGCCCTCGACGACGCGTTCGGTGCCGTCCGGCAGGGCCAGGGCCGCCGCGCAGAAGAAGTGGGCGCCGCGGTGCTCGTCGGCGATGTCGCCGAGCTGGGCGAGCAGGAGCGCGAGGTTCGCGGCGTCGTCGCCGTGGGCGCCGGCCCAGCGGGCCGAGAAGATGCCGGGGGCGCCGTTCAGGACGTCCACGCACAGGCCGGAGTCGTCGGCGACGGCCGGCAGGCCGGTGGCCTGGGCGAGGGCGTGGGCCTTGAGGAGGGCGTTCTCGGCGAAGGTGACGCCGGTTTCCTTGACGTCCGGGACCTCGGGGTACGCGTCCGCGCCGACCAGCTCGTGCGGCAGGCCGGCGTCGGACAGGATGGCGTGGAGTTCGGAGATCTTGCCCGCGTTGCGGGTCGCGAGGATCAGGCGGGTCATGGTCACCGATTATGGCCTGCCCGCGGCGCGCCCGGCCCCGCCGGCCCCGCCGTCCCCGGTCCCGCCGTCCCCGGTCCCGCCGTCCCCGGTCCTGCCGTCCCCGGTCCCGCAGCCCCCGGTCCCGCCGCCCTCGGTCCCGGCCCGGCCCCGCCCCGCCCCCGTCGGTGCGTCAGCCCGGGGTGCAGACCTTGGAGATCTCGCTCGCGGCGTCCGCGACCGGCTGGATGTCCGGGGTGGCGTCGCCGTTCTGGATGGCGTCGCGGACGTTCTTCACCGCGGTGTTCATCGAGCCGATGGCCTTGCTCAGATCGGCGTTGTCCGTCTGGTCGCCGATCTTCTTGAGGTTGTCCTCGATCTGGTTGAGCGCGTTCTGGGCGTCCTGCGGGCTGTTGCCGGCCTGGGAGACCGCCTGCTGGAGGTCGTTGGCGCCGTCCGTGATGGCCACCGCGGTGTTCGCGCAGTCCATCGCCGTGGAGATCGCGTCGCAGGAGGTGAGGGCGGGTATGGCGAGCGCGGCGGCCAGCGCCAGGGCGGCGACGCGGTGCTTCGGCTTCATCGTCTGCTTCATCGGGTCCCCCAGGGGTCGGATACGTGGACGGGCGCACGGCTGTGACACCGTGCGCCCGTACCAGGACGGACGCGAATCCGCGCGCCGCGGTTGCCGCTCAGAGTTCGAGCGCGCCCAGCTGGATGGCTTCGAGGTCCGCGCAGCCGCCGGCCGCGAGGTCCAGGAGGGCGTTGAGTTCCTTGCGGTCGAAGGGCTCGCCCTCGGCGGTGCCCTGGACCTCGACGAAGCGGCCGTCGCCGGTGCAGACGACGTTCATGTCGGTCTCGGCGCGCACGTCTTCCTCGTAGCAGAGGTCGAGGAGCGGGACGCCGTCGACGATGCCGACGCTGACGGCGGCGACGGTGCCGGTGAGGGGCTTGCGGCCGGCCTTGATCAGCTTCTTCTGCTGTCCCCAGGCGACGGCGTCGGCGAGGGCGACGTAGGCGCCGGTGATCGCTGCGGTGCGGGTGCCGCCGTCGGCCTGGAGGACGTCGCAGTCCAGGACGATGGTGTTCTCGCCGAGGGCCTTGTAGTCGATGACGGCGCGCAGCGAGCGGCCGATCAGGCGGGAGATCTCGTGGGTGCGGCCGCCGATCTTGCCGCGGACGGATTCGCGGTCGCCGCGGGTGTTGGTGGAGCGGGGCAGCATCGAGTACTCGGAGGTGACCCAGCCTTCGCCGCTGCCCTTGCGCCAGCGCGGGACGCCTTCGGTGAAGGAGGCGGTGCAGAAGACCTTGGTGTCTCCGAAGGAGATGAGGACGGAGCCCTCGGCGTGCTTGCTCCATCCGCGTTCGATGGTGACCGGGCGGAGCTGTTCGGGCGTACGGCCGTCGATGCGAGACATGGCTCCGAGCCTAGCCCCTGTGGAGCAGCGCGAGGACCCCGTCCGGAGGGGTCCGGGACGGGGTCCTTGGCGTGTGTGCGAGCGGGTGGGCTCAGCTCACATCATGTCTTCGATCTCGCCGGCGATCGGGTCGGCGTCGGTGCCGATGACGACCTGGATGGCGGTGCCCATCTTGACGACGCCGTGGGCGCCGGCGGCCTTGAGGGCGGCTTCGTCGACGAGGCTCGCGTCGTGGACCTCGGTGCGCAGGCGGGTGATGCAGCCTTCGACTTCTTCGATGTTGTCGATACCGCCGAGCCCGGCGACGATCTTCTCAGCCTTGGTGGCCATGTGTTTCTCCTTGGGGGTCCCCCCGGACGGAGTCTGGGGGAGTTACGAAGAACGAGTCTCGGCGTCCGCTGCGCGGGCAACTGCCCACACGGTCCGCTTTGTCACGGTAACGCACGGTTGGCCCAGCTACGCGAGCGCATGACCGGTATCTGCCGAATGATGACGATCAGCAGCAGCCTGCCCACAACTGGTCTACACCAGTGTGCCGCACGCGTTGCGACTGCCAAAACAGGGCCGGTCAGGGAGGACGCCGATGAGCGCGAACAGCGCCGCAGCCAAGCCGCGTAGCCAGTGGCGGAGCGGCTTGTTCCAGGGGCTGCAGAAGATGGGCCGGAGCCTGCAGCTGCCGATCGCGGTGCTGCCCGCAGCGGGCATCCTGAACCGTCTGGGGCAGGACGACGTCTTCGGCAAGGACGGCCTGAACTGGACGGACGTGGCCAAGGTGATGGCGGGTGCGGGCGGGGCCCTGCTCGATCCCGACCTCGGCCTGCCGCTCCTGTTCTGCATCGGCGTCGCGATCGGCATGGCCAAGAAGGCGGACGGCTCGACGGCCCTGGCGGCCGTCGCCGGCTTCCTCGTCTACCGCGGGGTGCTGCACGCCTTCCCCAAGGACTGCCCTGAGGGGACGAGGAACATCGGCGGCGGCTGCCTGGGGCCGAACGACGCCTTCGCCGGGTTCACGTACCAGAACCCGGGGGTCTTCGGCGGCATCATCATGGGCCTGCTGGCGGCCTGGTTCTGGCAGCGCTACCACCGGGTGAAGCTGGTGGACTGGCTGGGCTTCTTCAACGGGCGCCGGCTCGTCCCGATCATCATGTCCTTCGTCGCCATCGCCTTCGCGGCGCTGTGCCTGTGGATCTGGCCGCCGGTCGGTGACGCGCTGGAGAGCTTCTCCGACTGGCTGATCGGGCTGGGCGCGTGGGGTGCGGGCATCTTCGGCGTGGCGAACCGGGCGCTGCTGGTGATCGGCCTGCACCAGTTCCTGAACGTGCCGATCTGGTTCCAGTTCGGCTCGTACACGACGCCGGAGGGCAAGACGGTCCACGGCGACATCAACATGTTCCTGAACGGCGACCCGGACGCGGGCCTGTTCCTGTCCGGCTTCTTCCCGATCATGATGTTCGCGCTTCCGGCGGCGGCGCTGGCGATCACGCACTGCGCGAAGCCGCTGCGCCGCAAGGAGGTCGGCGGTCTGATGCTGTCGGTGGGCCTGACCTCGTTCGTCACGGGCATCACCGAACCGCTCGAGTACTCCTTCCTGTTCGTGGCGCCGGCGCTGTACGCGGTGCACGCGGTGCTGACGGGTGTGTCGATGGCGGTGACCTGGGCGCTGGGGGTGCACGACGGCTTCAGCTTCTCGGCGGGCCTGATCGACTACCTCATCAACTGGAACCTGGCGACGAAGCCGTGGCTGATCATTCCGATCGGTCTGTGCTTCGCGGTCGTCTACTACGCGGTGTTCCGTTTCGCGATCACGAAGTTCGACATCAAGACGCCGGGCCGGGAGTCGGACGAGGAGATCGAGGAGATGCGGAAGGACAACATCAAGGCCTAGCGGTCGTCACCGGCCCGCTCGGGCCGGGTCTTTCGGCCCTGTTTCGAGGCCCTCGGATCTGCGGATCCGGGGGCCTTGGCCATGTCCGGAGGGCCGGTGGGCCCGGCGTGGGGCCGGTCGCCGCCGCGTGTGGTGTAGACCACAGGAAATCGAAGGTTCCTTATCTATCCCTCACCGTGTTACAACTGGTCTACACCACCTATTGGTGTAGACCACGCGAGCCTGTCTGGCCCGCGTACCCCCCTTTCTGAGACGTCGCCGTCCCCGGTTCTCCTCTGGCGGCGCCTTGCCCACTGGAGGAAGTTGTGTCCACGGCTGCCGCCCCCGCGGCTGAAAAGAAGAAGGGCGCTGGCGTGATGGCCGTCATGCAGCGCATCGGCCGGAGCCTCATGCTCCCCGTTGCGGTGATGCCCGCCGCCGCGCTGCTGGTCCGCTTCGGCCAGGACGACATGCTGGCACGTGCCTCGTTCCCCGACTTCGTCCAGAAGCTCGCCGGGTACATGGCCGCAGGTGGTGACGCCATCCTCGGCAACATGGCACTGCTCTTCTGCGTCGGCATCGCGATCGGTTTCGCCAAGAAGTCGGACGGCTCCACCGCGCTGGCGGCCGTCGCCGGTTACCTCGTCTTCCAGAAGGTGCTCGCCACCTTCACCGACAGCAACCTGCCGCAGGTCGCCAAGGTGGTCGACGGCAAGATCGTCATGGTGGACGCCGCGGTCAACGCCGGCGTGCTGGGCGGCGTGGTGATGGGGATCGTCGTCGCCCTGCTGTACCAGAAGTTCTACCGGACTAAGCTGCCGGACTGGGCGGGCTTCTTCGGCGGCCGCCGCCTCGTCCCGATCCTGTCCTCCTTCGCGGGCCTGGCCATCGGCATCGTCTTCGGTCTGATCTGGCCGGTCCTCGGCACCGGCATCCACAACTTCAGTGAGTGGCTGGTCGGCTCCGGCGCCGTCGGCGCGGGCATCTTCGGTGTCGCCAACCGCGCCCTCATCCCGATCGGCATGCACCACCTGCTCAACTCCTTCCCGTGGTTCCAGGCGGGCACGTACACCGACGGCGGCACCGACTACCACGGCGACATCGCCCGCTTCCTGCACGGCGACCCGACCGCAGGCCAGTTCATGACCGGCTTCTTCCCGATCATGATGTTCGCCCTCCCGGCGGCCTGCCTCGCGATCGTCCACTGCGCCCGCCCCGAGCGCCGCAAGGTCATCGGCGGCATGATGTTCTCCCTCGCGCTCACCGCGTTCGTCACCGGTGTGACCGAGCCGATCGAGTTCACCTTCATGTTCATCGCCCCGGTGCTCTACGCGATCCACGCGGTCCTCACCGGTGTCTCGATGGCGCTGACCTGGGCCCTCGGCATGAAGGACGGCTTCGGCTTCTCCGCAGGTGCGGTCGACTATCTGCTCAACCTCGGCAAGGCCACCAACCCTCTGGGCCTCGCCGTCGTCGGTCTCTGCTTCGCCGCCCTGTACTACGTGATCTTCCGCTTCGCGATCACGAAGTTCAACCTCCCCACCCCGGGCCGCGAGTCCGACGAGGAGCTCGCCGAGCTGGCGAAGGCCGAGGCGAAGTAAGCCTGCGCGCACACGCTGTCAAAGGGTCCGAAGCCCCCGCCTTTCCTTCCGAAAGGCGGGGGCTTCGGCCTGTCCGCACTGCATACCGTGGAAAACATGACAGACCAGCGCATACTCGACCTCGATCGCGATCAGCTCGCCGCCCTGCGCGGCCGCGCCCTGACCCGGGCGGTGGCCGCCGCCGAGGGGCGGACCATGGTCGCCGAGGTCTTCGCCGAGCGCGCCGCGCTCTCCCCGCACCCGGACGGCCGCGGGGTGCACAACGCCGAGCTCGTGGCCGCCTTCGGCGCGGACATCGTCGTACTGAACCTCATCGAGCGGGCCTGGGACGGCGAGCGGCTGCGGCTGCCCGGGCTGGGCGAGTTCGCCTCGTTCACCGAGCTGGCCCGGGTGATCGGGCGGCCGGTCGGGGTGAACCTGGAGCCCGGCGACGTACCGGAGATCCGGCGCGCGAAGCCGGAGTACGCCAAGCGCCTGATCGACATGGGCGCGGCGATGCTGTGCATCACGGCGAACCCGGGCACGGGCGGCTCGTACGAGGCCATGGCGCGGGTCACCGAGGAGCTGCGCAGCGGCCTGGGCGCCGACGCGGCGCTGTGGTCGGGGAAGATGCACCACGCGGGGCATCCGGAGCGGGTCACGACGGCGCGGCTGACGGCGCTGGTGGACGCGGGCGCGGACGGGGTGGTCATGCCGCTGCCTGGGACGCTGCCCGGGGTGACGCGGGAGCTGGCCGCGGAGGCGGTGGCCGCGGTGCAGGACGCGGGGGCGATCGCGATGGGCGCCATCGGCACCAGTCAGGAGGGCTCGCACGCGAACGTGGTGCCGCAGCTGGCGCTGGGTGCCAAGGAGGCGGGCTTCGACGCGCACCACTTCGGGGACTCGTACCTGCCGGGCATGTGCGATCCGGAGCTGATGTACGCGTACTCGGTGGCGATCCGCGGCCGCCGGCACACCTGGGTCCGGATGGCCCTCGGCGGCCGGCGGTCCCGGCCCGGCGCGTCCTAGACCACTAGATCTCGTAGACGGCGCCCGGGTGGGCGAGGTCGACGGGGCCTTCGTAGACCGCGCGGGCGTCGGTGATGTTCTGCTGGGCGTCCGTCCACGGCGGGATGTGGGTGAGGACGAGCCGGCCGACGCCGCCGCCCTGGGCGTACTGTCCGGCCTCGCGGCCGTTGAGGTGGAGGCCGGGGATGTCCTCCTTGCCGTGCGTGAAGGAGGCCTCGCACAGGAAGAGGTCGGCGCCTTCGGCGAGGAGGCCGAGCTCGGGGCAGGTGCCGGTGTCGCCGGAGTACGTGAGCGAGCGGCCGCCGTGCTCGACGCGGATGCCGTACGACTCGACGGGGTGGCTGACGCGTTCGGTGCGGACCTGGAAGGGGCCGATCTCGAAGGTGCCGGACTTCAGCGTGCGGAAGTCGAAGACCTCGCTCATCGAGCGCTCGTCGGGGACGTCGTCGTAGGCGGTGGTCAGGCGCTTCTCGGTGCCGTCGGGGCCGTAGACGGGGATGGTGCCGCAGCGGCCGCCCTCGTGGCGGTAGAAGCGGGCGACGAAGTACGCGCACATGTCGATGCAGTGATCGGCGTGCAGATGGCTGAGGAAGATCGCGTCGAGGTCGTAGAGGCCGATGTGGCGCTGGAGATCGCCGAGGGCGCCGTTGCCCATGTCGAGGAGCAGCCGGAAGCCGTCGGCCTCGACGAGGTAGCTCGAACAGGCCGATTCCGCGGACGGGAACGAGCCCGAGCAGCCGACGACGGTGAGCTTCATGGAGCGTGAACCTCCGTGGACGGTCCGTGGACGGAATGCGGGCCGTGCGTGGGTCGAGCGTAAGGCGCGAAACGACCGGTCGCTCCTCCGCGGCGGGCCGTTGTGGGGGGAATCACCTGTGCTGTCACCCGGGGGAGCGACGGCGGGCACGGGTGTTGCCGCACGTTGCCATGCCGGGGCGTTCCCGCACGGCTACGGTCGAAACATGGACACGTCCTGGTGGCCCGCGGTCGCCGCGGTCGTGGTCGTGGCGGTGGTGGCACTGGTCGCGCTGGTCTCCGGGAGGCGGCTGGGGCTCCCCCGCCGGGCCAGGCCCGGGCCCGCGCACGGTCCCGGGCCGCCGCCGAGGCCCCGGGCGGGTGAGCTGTGGTACCTGGCGGACGGCCGGGTGTGCCTGGTGCTGGCGGTCGGGCAGGTGCGGGGGCATCGGGCGCGGGTCGCGTGGATCAGCGGGAAGTACGACGACCGGCGGGCCGGTGTGATCCCGCTGCCGCCGGGGACGGTGGGGGCGCAGGGCCGTACGAGCTTCCTGGAGGCGGACCGGCCGGAGGACGTGTCGCTGTGGGAGTTCGGGAGGCGGGCGGGCGTGCTGGATCCGGTGGTGTGGGACGAGGTCAAGGGACTGGGAGGCGGGCGGTGATCAGGGTGCGGCGGGTCTACGACGCCCCGGAGCCGGCGGCGGACGGGGTGCGGGTGCTGGTGGACCGGCTGTGGCCGCGGGGCCTGTCGAGGGAGGCGGCGGCGGTGGACTCCTGGCCGCGGCCCGTGACTCCGTCGGCGGAGCTGCGGAAGTGGTTCCACGCCGGGGGCAGCGCCGGGGAGTTCCGGCGCCGCTACGAGGCGGAGCTGGCGGAGCCGGCGGCGGTGGCGGAGCTGGAGCGGCTGCGGGGCCTGGCGGCCGAGGGGCCGGTGACGCTCCTGACGGCGGTCAGGGATCCGGCCTCGAGCCATGCGGCGGTCCTGGCGGAGCTGCTGGGCGCCGGGGCCGGGTGAGCGCGGCGGGCGCCGTGCGTGCGGTGAGCGCCGTGAGCGCGCTGAGCGCCGTGAGCACGCTGAGCGCCGTGAGCACGCTGAGCGCCGTGAGCACGCTGAGCGCCGTGAGCACGCTGAGCGCCGTGAGCACGCTGAGCGCCGTGAGCACGCTGA